>NZ_JAEVHN010000088.1:0-15227 GCF_016803375.1 Micromonospora sp. 4G55 | reverse complement strand
GCTGCGGCTGCCGCGCCCCGGCCGGGAAGCGGAGGATCCGGTCGTCGTCCGCCGCCGGGCTGCCTCGGCCGTCCCGGTTGCTGGTGGTCACCCAGAGCGCGCCGTCCGGGGCCACTTCGACGGTACGCAGGCGGCCGTAGGCCCCCTGCAGCACGGCGGTGGGGGTGCCGACCCGACCGGCGGCGTCGACGGGTACGGCCCAGAGCCGCGCTCCTCGCAGCGCCGCGACGAACAGCGTGCCGGCGGCGAAGGCGGCCCCGCTCGGTGACGCCTCCGCCGGCGACCAGACGACGACCGGGTCGCGGAACCGGGGATCGCCGCTCCTGCCCTCGACGACCGGCCAGCCGTAGTTGCCGCCCGGCACGATCCGGTTCACCTCGTCCCAGGTGTTCTGGCCGAACTCGGTGGCGAACAGCCGCCCCCGCCGGTCCCAGGCGAGACCCTGCACGTTGCGGTGACCGTAGCTGTAGACCAGCGAGCCGGGGAACGGGTTGTCCGCCGGTACCCCGCCGTCCGGCCGCATCCGCAGGATCTTGCCGTTGCGGCTGGCCAGGTTCTGCGCGTTCGCGGGGACGACGGCGTCACCGATGCCGGCGTAGAGCATGCCGTCCGGGCCGAACGCGATCCGGCCACCGTCGTGGGCGGCCGCCCGGGTGACCCCGCTCAGGATCACCTGGAGGGACTGTGGCGCGTGGAGCCGGAACCGCGCGATCCGGATGTCGGAGGCGGTGGTGTAGCAGACGTAGACCAGCCGGTCCCGCCGGAACGTGGGGGAGACCGCCAGCCCGAGCAGGCCCGCCTCCCCGCCGGCGACCACCCCGGGGATCCGGGCGACCAGACGTGGCGGACGACCCGGCCGGACCCGTACGACCGTGCCCAGGTTGCGCTGGGCCACCAGCGCGCTGCCGTCGGGCAGGAAGTCGAGGCCCCAGGGAACCTCCAGCCCGGTCGCGACCACCTGCGGGTTCGTGAAGTCGAAGCCGGCCGGGACCGGCTGGCGGGGCGGGTCAACCGGTGGCTGCCGATCCGCCCGGGCGTCGGTGGCGCCGAGCCCCACGGCGAGGACGGCGGCGACCGCGGCGACGATCCGACGCATGTGAACTCCTCGGTTTCGTTCCCGACCGTGCCGGGGCACTGCCGGTTGCCGGTGGGCCTGGGGATGCCGGCCCGCTGCTGAGCAGAACGCCTCTGACCTGGGAATAGTTGCGGGTCGCCCCGCCCAATGGGGAGCAGCTCTGGTCCACCGTTACCAGGGCGTCGTTCACCTGGCCGCTGGGCGCCGCGATGGCTCTCCCCACGTGACGCCGGTCTGGTTCGGCCACGCGGACGGCGTGGGCGAGGCGCGCGGGATCGGTCCGGGCGATCCGGTTTGCCGGAGGGCCTGCCCGGGGCATTGACGGTGATCCGCTAGGCCGGTAGACCTTGGTGATGGAGGCTCGCCGATGAGGAAAGCTCCGCTCACGCTCGAAGAACTGCGGGTCGCCATCCGGGGCGGCGAGATCGACACGGTGGTGCTGGCCCTGACCGACATGCAGGGCCGGTTGCAGGGCAAGCGGTTCCACGCGCCCTACTTCCTGGACGAGGTGGTCCGGCACGGCAGCGAGGGCTGCAACTACCTGCTCGCCGTGGACGTCGACATGAACACCGTCGACGGGTACGCCATGTCGAGCTGGGAACGCGGGTACGGCGACTTCGCCATGCGGCCCGACCTGGCCACCCTGCGCCGGGTGCCCTGGCAGCCGGGCACGGCCATGCTCCTGGCCGACCTGGGCTGGCTGGACGGCGGCGGGCCGGTGGTCGCCTCGCCGCGGCAGATCCTGCGCCGCCAGCTCGACCGGCTGGCCGCCCACGGGCTGACCGCGTACGCGGGCACCGAGCTGGAGTTCGTGCTCTACCGCGACTCGTACGAGGAGGCGTGGCGGCGCGGCTACCGCGAGCTGACCCCGGCCAACCAGTACAACGTGGACTACTCGTTGCTCGGCACCGCCCGGGTGGAGCCGCTGCTGCGCCGCATCCGCACCGAGATGGCCGGCGCGGGGCTGACCCCGGAGAGCGCCAAGGGCGAGTGCAACCTCGGCCAGCACGAGATCGCCTTCCGGTACGACGAGGCGGTGGCCTGCGCCGACCACCACGTCATCTACAAGAACGGGGCCAAGGAGATCGCCGCCCAGGAGGGCATGTCGATCACCTTCATGGCCAAGCCGAACGCCCGCGAGGGCAACTCCTGCCACATCCACTTCTCGCTGCGCGACGCCGACGGCCGCTCGGCGATGCTCGGCGACGGGGCCGCCCACCTGTCGGTGACCGGGCAGCGGGTGCTGGCCGGGCTGCTCGACACCATGCGCGAGCTGAGCCTCTTCTTCGCCCCGAACGTCAACTCCTACAAGCGCTACCAGCCCGGCTCGTTCGCCCCGACCGCGCTGCGCTGGGGCACCGACAACCGCACCTGCGCGCTGCGGCTGGTGGGGCACGGGCAGGGCATGCGGGTGGAGAACCGGGTGCCCGGCGCGGACGTCAACCCGTACCTGGCGATCGCCGCCCTGGTCGCCGGGGCGGTGCGCGGCATCGAGCGGGAGCTGGAGCTGGGCGAGGAGTGCCGGGGCAACGCGTACGACGACCCGGCCGCCGAGCGGGTCCCCGCCACCCTCCGCGACGCCCTCACCCTGTGGGAGTCCTCCGCCGTCGCGACGGACGCCTTCGGCGACGAGGTGGTCGCCCACTACGCCAACCAGGCGAAGGTCGAACTGGCCGCCTTCGACGCCGCCGTGACGGACTGGGAACTGGTCCGTGGCTTCGAACGCCTCTGAGGCCGCCCGCCTCGGCCGCCCGTCGGGCCGGCGCGGGACGGGCGCGACGCGCCGGGACGACAGCTGCGCAAGCACCGTGGAAAGGGCAGGGTGGGACGGGTGACCGACGTACGGAACCCGGCGACCGGGGAGATTCTGCGAAAGGTGCCGGCCAGCTCGCCGGCGGAGGTGGACGCGGCGATTGAGCGGGCCGCGCGGGCGTACGAGACGTGGCGGGCCGTGGCGCCGGGCGACCGGGCGCGGCTGCTGCGCCGGTTCGCCGCCGTGGTGGACGCGCACCTGGAGGAACTGGCCCGGCTGGAGGTGCACAACGCCGGGCACACCATCGGCAACGCCCGCTGGGAGGCGGGCAACGTCCGGGACGTGCTCGACTACTACGCCGGCGCCCCGGAGCGGTTGACCGGCCGGCAGATCCCGGTGCCGGGCGGGCTGGACGTCACCTTCCACGAGCCGCTCGGCGTGGTCGGGGTGATCGTGCCGTGGAACTTCCCGATGCCGATCGCCGGCTGGGGTTTCGCCCCGGCGCTCGCCGCCGGCAACACGGTGGTGCTCAAGCCCGCCGAGCTGACCCCGCTGACCGCGCTGCGGCTGGGCGAGCTGGCGGTCGAGGCGGGCCTGCCGGAGGGGGTGTTCACCGTGCTGCCGGGGCAGGGCGGCGTGGTGGGGGAGCGGTTCGTCACCCACCCGGCCGTGCGCAAGGTCTGCTTCACCGGCTCCACCGAGGTCGGCACCCGGATCATGGCCGGCTGCGCCGAACAGGTGAAGCGGGTGACCCTGGAGCTGGGCGGCAAGAGCGCCAACCTGGTCTTCGCCGACGCGGACCTGGCGAAGGCGGCGGCCACCGCGCCGTACGCGGTCTTCGACAACGCCGGCCAGGACTGCTGCGCCCGCTCCCGGATCCTGGTCCAGCGCAGCGTGTACGACCGCTTCCTCGAACTCCTCGAACCGGCCGTGCGCGCCTTCCGGGTGGCCGACCCGGCCGCCGAGAGCACCGAGATGGGGCCGCTGATCTCGGCCGCGCACCGGGACCGGGTCGCCGGGTACGTCGACGGCGCGAAGGTCGCCTTCACCGGCTCGTGCCCCGACGGCCCTGGCTACTGGCACGCCCCGACGGTGCTGCTCGCCGAGTCGCCGGCCGACCGGCACTGGCGGGAGGAGGTCTTCGGGCCGGTGGTGTCGGTGCTCCCGTTCGACGACGAGGCCGACGCCGTGCGGCTGGCCAACGACACCGAGTACGGCCTGTCCGGGTCGGTCTGGACCCGGGACGTCGGCCGGGCGCTGCGGGTGGCCCGCGCCGTCGAGTCGGGCAATCTGAGCGTCAACTCGCACTCCTCGGTGCGGTACTGGACCCCGTTCGGCGGGATGAAGCGCTCCGGCCTCGGCCGTGAGCTGGGTCCGGACGCGCTGCACGCCTTCACCGACGTCAAGAACGTGTTCATCAGCACAGAGGAGTGACGAGCGTGCAGGGACGACTTCAGGACCGGGTGGCCGTGGTGACCGGGGCGGGCAGCGGGATCGGGCTGGCCACCGTGCGGCGCTTCGCCGCCGAGGGCGCGCGGGTGGTCTGCGTCGACATCGACGCCGAGGCCGGCAAGCGGGCGGCCGACGAGGTCGGCGGCGAGTTCGTCGCCTGCGACGTGGCCGACGAGGCGTCCGTCCGGGAACTCTTCGACGGCGTGGCGCAGCGGCACGGCCGGGTCGACGTGGCGTTCAACAACGCGGGCATCTCCCCGCCCGACGACGACTCGATCCTGGAGACCGGCCTGGACGCCTGGGAGCGGGTGCTGCGGGTCAACACCACCAGCGTCTACCTCTGCTGCAAGTACGTCATCCCGCACATGCGCCGGCAGGGCAAGGGTTCGATCATCAACACCGCCTCCTTCGTCGCGCTGATGGGGGCGGCCACCTCGCAGATCGCGTACACGGCGAGCAAGGGCGGGGTGCTGGCGATGACCCGGGAGCTGGGCGTGCAGTTCGCCCGGGAGGGGATCCGGGTCAACGCGCTCTGCCCCGGCCCGGTCGCCACCCCGCTGCTGCTGGAGCTCTTCGCCGCCGACCCGGAGCGGGCCGCCCGCCGGCTGGTGCACGTGCCGATGGGGCGGTTCGGCGCCCCGGAGGAGATCGCCGCCGCCGTCGCCTTCCTGGCCAGCGACGACGCGTCGTTCATGACCGCCGCGCAGTTCGTGGTGGACGGCGGCATCACCGGCGCGTACGTCACGCCGCTGTGAGCCGTCCGCTGATCGGGATCAGCGCGTACGTGGAGCCCGCCGCCTGGGCGGTGTGGCGGGACGTGCCGGCGACGCTGGTGCCGCAGGCGTACGTCCGGGCGGTCAGCGCGGCCGGCGGCCGGGCCGTGGTGCTGCCCCCGGACGACGTGGACGCCGACGTGGTCCGGGTGCTCGACGGGCTGGTCCTGGCCGGCGGCGCCGACGTCGCCCCGGAGCGGTACGACCAGCCGCCCGACCCGCGTACCGAGCCCCGGCCGGACCGGGACGCCGGCGAGCTGGCACTGCTCGCCGGCGCGCTCGCCGCCGACCTGCCGGTGCTGGGGATCTGTCGGGGCCTGCAGCTGTTGGTGGTCGCCCACGGCGGGGTGCTGCACCAGCACCTGCCGGACGTGGTCGGTCACGACCGGCACCGCCCGGCCCCGGGCCGGTACGGCGCGCACCCGGTCCGGTTCGCGCCGGGCAGCCTGGCCGGGGCGGTGCTGGCCGGGGTGGACCGGGTCAACTCCTACCACCACCAGGGGGTCGCCGACCCGGGGCGGCTGGTCGCCACCGGCTGGGCGGACGACGGGGTCGTCGAGGCGGTCGAGGATCCGCGCCGGCGCTTCCTGCTCGGCGTGCAGTGGCACCCGGAGAACGAGGCCGAGCCGCGCCCGATCACCGCCCTGGTCCGGGCCGCCCGTTCCAGCTGACGGGAACGGACGTCCCACTTTTCGGCGGCGGGTGCGAGGATGGCCGGCATGGGGAAGGTGTATCCGGAGATCGGCGGGCGGCTGCGGGAATTCATCGAGGCGCAGCCGGTGTTCTTCGTGGCCTCCGCCCCGTCCGGGCCGGACGGGCACGTCAACGTCTCGCCCAAGGGGATGCGCGGCACCTTCCTCGTCATCGACCCGCTGACCGTGGCCTGGCTGGACTACCACGGCAGCGGCGCGGAGACCCTGGCCCACCTGCGGGAGAACGGGCGGGTCACGGTCATGTTCTGCGCCTTCACCGGCCCGCCCAAGATCGTCCGATTGCACGGCCGGGGCCTCACCACCCCGCTCACCGACCCGGGCTTCCCGGCGCTGCTCGCCGCTTCCCGGACCCGCGACCCGCACGCCGTCCGCAGCGTGGTGACGGTCGCCGTCGACCGGGTCAGCGACTCCTGCGGATACGCGGTGCCGCTGATGGACTACCGCGGCGAACGTGACCTGTTGATCGAGTGGGGTTCCCGCCGCACCGACGAGGACCTGGCGGCCTACCGGAGCAGGAAGAACGCCGCCAGCATCGACGGCCTGCCGGTCTTCTGACCCGCCGCCCCGCCCTGCCGGGCCTGCTCCCGGCGAGCGGTCCGCCGCCCGTGACGGCAGGATGAGATCCAGGTAACCAGCGTCCGCTGGGGCCGATGCGTTACGTTGCTGATCCGTCTGGGTAGAAGGCGGGGCACGGCCGGTGAACGCCGAGGCGATCGCGGGGCACGGTCGGAGCGGGAGGGTGCATGAGCTCGGCCCAGGTGGGCGAGGGCGAGCGGAACTCGTCGGGTCGGTCCGGCGACGGCTCACTCCCTCCGCAGCTCGCCGAGGCGTTCGCGGCCGGTGGCGAGATGGGCCGGAGGCTGGCCGGGTACGACTGGTCCCGCACCCCCCTCGGCACCCCCGACACCTGGCCCGCGGCGCTGCGCCACGCGGTCAGCATGATGCTCGCCTCCCGCGCCCAGATCGCCATGTTCTGGGGTGCGGATCACCGGACCTTCTACAACGACGCCTACCTGCCCACCATCGGCACCAAGCACCCGGGCGTCATCGGCCAGCCGGCCCGGGAGCACTGGACCGAGACCTGGGACGTGCTCGGCCCGGTGCTGAACGGCGTGCTGCGCACCGGCGAGCCGTACCACGGTGAGGACCACCCCTTCGTCATCGATCGGCAGGGCTTCGTCGAGGAGGTCTACTTCGACGTCTCGTACGACCCGATCCGGGCGGCCGACGGGCGGGTCAACGGGGTCTTCTGCTTCGTGAACGAGACCACCGGCCGGGTGCTCGGCGAGCGCCGGCTCCGGGCGCTGGCCGAGCTGGGCTCCCGGCTCGGCGAGGCGCGCACCGTGGCGGAGGTGGGCCGGATCGCCGCCGAGGTGCTCGACGGGTACCGCTCGGACATCCCCTTCGCCCGCGTCCGGCTCTACGACGACACCGGTCAGCTCGGGCTGGCCGGGTGCAGCGGCACCGGCCCCGGGAGCGTCCCGGCCGAGGCGTCGCCCGCGCTGCTCCGGGTCGCCGAGGAGGGCGTCCCTGCCGAGATCGACGTGGCCGACCTGTTCGGCACGGTGCCGCCGGAGGCCGCCGACCGGGCCCTGGCGTTGCCGCTGACCGCCACCAACGAGCCGGCCGGGGTGCTGGTCGTCGGCGTCTCCCGGCGGCTGTTCCTCGGCGACGAGTACCGCAACTTCTTCGACCTGGTCGCCGCGCAGATCTCCCGGGCCGTCGGGCAGCAGCGGGCGTACGCCCAGGAGCGGGCCCGCGCCGCCGAGCTGGCCGCGCTCGACCGGGCCAAGACCAACTTCTTCGCCAACGTCAGCCACGAGTTCCGCACCCCGCTGACCCTGGTCCTCGGGCCGCTGGAGGAGATGCTCGCCGATCCGGCGCTGCCCCCGGCGTACACCGACCGGCTGACGGTGATGCACCGCAACGCGCTGCGCCTGCTCAAGCTGGTCAACACGGTGCTTGACTTCTCCCGGCTGGAGTCCGGCCGGCTGGCCGCCCACTACCAGCCCACCGACCTGGCCGACTACACCTCCCGGCTGGTGAGCACCTTCCGCTCGGCCGCCGCGCGGGCCGGGCTGAGCCTGGTGGTCGACTGCCCACCGCTGCCCGGACCGGTCTTCGTCGACCGGGACATGTGGGAGAAGATCGTCCTCAACCTGGTGTCGAACGCGCTCAAGTTCACCTTCGACGGCGAGATCCGGGTGCGGATCCGGGCGGTCGACGGCGTCGCCCGGCTGGAGGTGAGCGACACCGGCGTCGGCATCGTGCCCGAGGAACTGCCGCACGTCTTCGAGCGCTTCCACCGGGTGCCCGGGGTGCGCTCGCGCACCCACGAGGGCACCGGGATCGGCCTGGCGCTGGTCCGCGAGCTGGTCGAGATGCACGGCGGCCGGGTGGTGGTGAGCAGCCGGGTGGACGAGGGCAGCACGTTCACCGTGACGGTTCCGTTCGGCTCCGCGCACCTGCCCGCCGACCGGGTCGCCAGTGGTGCGCCGGCCCCGCTGGCCGAGCCGCAGCAGGCCCGGCTCTACGTCGCGGAGACCGCGATCTGGGGCGACGGCGGCGACGTCGCGCTCGCGCCGAAGCCGGACGACCGGGCGGTGACCGCGGGCACCGGCCGGATCCTGCTCGCCGACGACAACGCCGACCTGCGCGAACACGTCACCCGGCTGCTCGGCCCGTCGTACGAGGTGGTGGCGGTGCCCGACGGCGTGGCAGCGCTCGACCAGGCGATCGAGGGCTCCTTCGACCTGGTGCTGACCGACGTGATGATGCCCCGGCTGGACGGCTTCGGCCTGGTCACGGCGCTGCGGGCGAACCCGCGGACCCGGCACGTGCCGATCGTGCTGCTCTCCGCCCGGGCCGGCGCCGCCGAGGCGGTCGCCGGGCTCTCCGTCGCGCCGACGACTACCTGACCAAGCCCTTCTCCGGGCAGGAGTTGATCGCCCGGGTCCGGGCCAACGTCGAGCTGGGTCAGCTGCGCGGTGAGATCATCCGCCGGCTCCGGGCGCTGGCCGACGCCGCGGTGGCGGTCAACACGGCCCGGTCCACCGCCGAGGTGGTGCAGGTCGCCGCCCGGCACGCGCTCAGCCTCGCCGAGGCGGCCCGGGTGCTCGTCGCCACCGCCGGCGCCCGCCACGAGGCCGACGCCGGCGGGACCGTCCCGGCCGAGCCGTCGCACGTGCTGCCGCTGACCGGCACCGCTGGCGCGCAGCTCGGCGAGCTGCGGGTGTGGCACCGCGAGGGCAACGGCACCGAGCAGGCCGCGCTCACCGAACTGGCCCGCCTGGTCGGGGTACGCCTGGAGAACGCCCAGCTCTACGAGGCCGAGCACCGCATCGCCACCACCCTCCAGCACAGCCTGCTGCCCCGGACGCTGCCCCAGCTGCCCGGCGCGGTGGTGGCCAGCCGCTACCTGCCCGGCAGCGCCGACGTGGAGGTCGGCGGCGACTGGTACGACGTGATCGGCGTCGCCGACGACGAGGTCGTGCTGGTCATCGGTGACGTGGTCGGCAAGGGCGTCCAGGCCGCCGCCGCGATGGGCCAGCTGCGCAACGGGCTGCGGGCGTACCTGCTGGAGGGCTACGACCCGGGGGAGTCGCTGACTCGGCTGAACCGGCTGGTCGGCTCGACCGAGCGCCAGTCCTTCGCCACCGTCGTGTGCCTCTGGTTCTCCCCGCGCACCGGCCGGCTGCGGTACGCCAGCGCCGGCCATCCGTCCCCCCTGCTGATCCGAGGAGACGACGTGGCGTTCCTGCACGAGGCGGCGCTCGGCCCGCCCATCGGCGCCATCGCCGGCACCACGTACCGCACCGTCGAGGGCGAACTGGCCCCCGGCGGCCGGCTGCTGCTCTACACCGACGGGCTGGTCGAGGACCGGCAGGTGGGCATCGACGAGGCGTTGGCCCAGCTCCGCCGGGACGCCGCCGTTCGGGGCGAGCACGTCGCCGACCTGGTCGACGCCGTGGTGGAGCGGGTCGCCGAGCGGACCCGGCACGACGACGTCGCGGTGCTGGCGCTGGAGGCCGTCGAGCTCAACCGGTTCGCGCTGCGGCTGCCGGCCGACCCGACCCGGCTCAGCGTGCTGCGCAAGCGGCTGGAGGACTTCCTGGTCGCCCACCGGGTCGGCGAGACCGACCTGTTCGACCTGACCGTGGCGGTCTCCGAGGCCGCCGCGAACGCGATCGAGCACCCGGTGGCGCCCACCGACCCGACGATCAGCGTCGAGGTGACCATCGCCGACCGGACGGTGGTGGCGACGGTGCGCGACAGCGGCCAGTGGCGCGAGTCGACCGGGGCGGGCTTCCGCGGCCGGGGGCTGGCGCTGATCCAGGCGCTGGGCGAGCTGACGGTCAGCCGGGGCGCGGACGGGACGGAAGTGCGACTGACCCGGCGGCTGCGGGACTGAGCCCGGCCCCCGGGCACGGCGCTGGTCAGTCCCGGCGCAGCCAGTCCTGCTCGCCGAGGCCGGAGATCTCCAGCACCCGGGCGACCTGCCGGGACGGCAGCACGGCCAGCCGGCCGGGAACGCGCTGGGCGAGCTGGACGACGGCGTGGATGGCGGCCGAATCGAAGAACGTCACGGCCCGCAGGTCCAGCGTGACTCGCGCGGCGGGCTCGCGCAGGGCGGCCTGGAGCATGGTGTCGGCGGTCGCCATGTCGACCTCGCCGGTCACCGCGACCTGGAGGTGGTCTCCGTCGAGCTCCGCCCTCACGGAGAAGACGGGAGGTGCTCCTCCTTGATCCACGCAGCCACAATGGCACAGCCCTATGCGCACGGCAACAACCGTCGCGGCCCGGCCGTGGCGGGGGTCACCGAGAGGCTCGGCGATAGGCTGTCGCCATGACCGTCCGTGCGCCGCTGACCCCAGGCACGCTCTCCCCGTGGCGAGCGGTTCCTGGCCACATCGTCCGTCCGGAGTACGTGGGCAAGAAGCGTCCGCAGGAGTGGCGTGGCTCGCACGTGCAGACCCCGGAGACCATCGAGAAGATGCGGGTCGCCGGTCGGCTCGCCGCCCAGGCGACCCAGCTCGCCGGTGAGCACTGCAAGCCGGGGGTGACCACCGACGAGATCGACCGGGTGGTGCACGAGTTCCTCGTCGACCACGGCGCCTACCCGTCGACCCTGGGCTACAAGGGCTTCCCGAAGTCCTGCTGCACCAGCCTCAACGAGGTGATCTGCCACGGCATCCCCGACTCGACCGTGCTCCAGGACGGCGACATCATCAACGTCGACGTCACGGCGTACCTCGACGGGGTGCACGGCGACACCGACGCGACGTTCTGCGTCGGGGAGGTCAGCGAGGAGGCCCGGCTGCTGGTCGAGCGCACCCACGAGGCGATGATGCGCGGGATCAAGGCGGTCAAGCCCGGCCGCCAGATCAACGTGATCGGCCGGGTCATCGAGTCGTACGCCAAGCGGTTCGGCTACGGCGTGGTGCGGGACTTCACCGGTCACGGCATCGGCGAGGCCTTCCACAGCGGCCTCTACGTGCCGCACTACGACAGCCCGCGCCCGACCGACATCATGGAACCGGGGATGACGTTCACCGTCGAGCCGATGATCACCCTCGGCACCTACCAGTACGACATGTGGGACGACGGCTGGACGGTGGTCACCAAGGACCGCAGGTGGACGGCCCAGTTCGAGCACACCATCGTCGTCACCGACGACGGTTACGAGATCCTGACCCTGCCGTGACCGAGACCCCCGCCGCGTTGCGCGAGGCGCACCACGCGGACGTCTCCGGCGGCTGGCTGCGCCCGGCCGTCTTCGGCGCGATGGACGGGCTGGTCACCAACATCGCCCTGATCGCGGGCGTCGGCGGCGGTGGCGTCTCCCCGCGCAGCATCGTGCTCACCGGCACCGCCGGCCTGGTCGCCGGCGCCATCTCGATGGGGCTGGGGGAGTACACCAGCGTCCGCTCGGCCAACGAGCAGGTCGCCGCCGAGGTGGCCAAGGAACGGCGCGAGCTGGAGCGGCACCCCGAGGCGGAGGCCCGCGAGCTGGCCGACGCGTGGGTCGCCCGGGGCCTGCCCCGCGACCTCGCCACCCAGGTGGCCGAGGCGGTCCGGCGCAACCCGGAGGAGGCGCTGCGGATGCACGTCCGGGAGGAGTTGGGCGTCGATCCTGACGACCAGCCCAGCCCCTGGTCGGCGGCGACCTCGTCGTTCCTCTGCTTCTCGGTCGGGGCGCTGGTGCCGCTGCTGAGCTACCTGCTCGGTTTCACCAGCCTCTGGCTGGCGCTCGGCGTCGGCGCGGTGGGGCTCTTCCTGGCCGGGGCGATCGTGGCCCGGTTCACCAACCGCCCCTGGTGGACCAGCGGCCTGCGCCAACTCCTGCTCGGCACCGCCGCGGCCGCGGCCACGTACCTCATCGGCGCCCTCATCGGTATCCAGGGCGGCATCGCCTAACCCCCTCCGGCCCTCCCGTAGCCCCGGCAGCCGGGCTCCGGGCTCCGGGCTCCGCAGTGCGCTCTTTCAGAGAAAGCGTGGCTATTCAGCGTCGGATAGCCACGCTTTCTCTGAAAGAGGGGGCGCGGGCGGGGGTGGGAGCGGGTCAGGTGGTGGTGAGGAGGTCGTCGACGGTGCCGTCGACCGGGCGGCCGCGGGCGGCCAGTTCGTCGGCCTGCCGGCGCAGCACCGCGCCCACCTCGGTCATGTCCGCGCCCGCCAGCCCGGTACGCCGGACCGCGTCGCCGGGGTCCCGGAAGTAGGTGCGGGTGAGCAGCCCGGTCACCGTGGCCGCCGCGAGCCGCGCCTCGCCGAGCATCAGCAGCGCCTGGTCGGTCTCGTACCACTCGGCGAGCCGGGCCGCCCGCGCGTGCGCCGCGCAGCCCCGGTACCAGGCCTGCCGGGCGGCGGTGCTGAACTCCGCCGGGCGGGCCCGGGCCAACCGGCCCAGGTGCTCGTCGCGCAGCGTGCGCAGCCAGCCGGTCGGGTCGTACAGGGCGGTGGTGGTGACGTACCGGTCGGCGGTCAACGGCCAGAGCGCGGTCAGCGCCCGGGCCTGCCGCAGGTACTCCTCCGCGCCGGCCACGGTGAGGTCGACCAGCACGCCGTCCACCCGCCGGGTGGACGGCTCCGGGCCGACCCCGGCCCGGTAGGTCGCCAGCAGCAGGCCGACCTCGCGGTCGCCGCCGCCGTCGTCGTCGCCGTGCGCCAGCGGGCCGTGCACCGCCACCGCCAGGATGTCCGCTGGGAACCGCCGCCGGCCGCCTCGGCCACCCGCTCGGCGACCCGCCACCGTGGATCGTCGAGGTGCTCCTCGGCGCCGATCTCGGTGCTGCTGACGCCCACCGGGTACCACCTCCGTCACGGTCCGCGCACCGTCGGTACACCGCACCCTAGCCAGCGCCGCCCGCCGCGCCGGGCCGCCGCGCCCGGGTCAGTCCGGTGCGTCGCCGACCGGTCCGCCCGTCGGCACCAACCGGAAGATCCGGATCTCCCGGCCGCCGGCCCGTTCGACGTACGTCCGGTAGGCCGGCCACTCGGTGACCAGCAGCTGCCACAGCCGGTCCCGCTCGGCGCCGGTGGCCACCTCGGCGCGGACCGCGACCCGGCGCCCCTTCACGTCCACCTCGGCGTTCGGGTCGGCGAGCAGGTTCATCGCCCAGCCCGGCTGGTGCTGCTGCCCCCAGTTCGACCCGATCACCACGTACGCGTCGCCGTCCGGCACGTACAGCAGGGGGTTGCTGCGGGGCTTGCCCGAACGGCGGCCGGTGGTGGTGATGACCAGCGAGGGGATCAGCCCGAGCGCGACCACCCGGCCGCGGGTGAGCCGCCCGACCACCCGGTCGGCGGGGACGAGCAGGCGCATGGTGGCGCCGAACCACGCGTGGTGACCGAGTCGGCGGGTGAGGGTTCCCAGGACGGACACGCCGCCAGTCTGCCGGGTCGGCGGGCCCGACGACACCCCCGCTAGTCCAGCCTTCGCTCCACCGCCAGCCGGGACCGGGTGAACAGGCCCGCGCCGAGCATCGCCACCAGCGGCACCACCACCAGCACCCCGAGGGTCGGCCAGGGCACCACCACCGGGTACGGCGTCTCCATCGGCCAGGCCTCGGCGTACTGGCGGTTGACCGAGGTCAGGATGATCACCGCCGAGCCGAGGCCGGCCACGATGCCCAGCGCCGAGCCGAGGCCGGCGATCACTCCGGCCTGGCAGAGGGACAGCACCCGGCGTACCCCCGGACTGGCGCCGACGGCGGCGAGCGTGGACAGGTCCCGGCGGCCCTCCGCCGCGGCGAGCCCGGTGGCCGTGCCGGCCGCGCCGAGGGTGATCACGCCGGCGCGAGCGCCAGCAGGAGCAGCAGCGGTCGCTGGTCCGACGCCGGCGGCCCCGACTCCACCTCGACCAGCACCGGGACCAGCGACCGCAGTTCGGCGCCGAGCCGCCGTTGCTGGGCGGCGCTCGGCGTGCCGTCGGTCTGCACCGCGTAGCCGAGGTTCTCGGCGGCCAGGCCGAGCCTCGTCGCCGTCGGGGCGGAGAGCACCAGCCGGTCGACCGGCAGGCCACCGCGCAGCACGTACCCGGGCGCGGCGACGGTGGTGCTCACCGGCGGACCGGGATCCTCGGACGCCCGGTCCGCCGTCACCGCCACCGTCCCGTCGACCAGGTAGCGCGGATCGGTCACCACCACTCCGCCGGCCCGCAGCACGGCTGTCGCCCGCGCCACCTCGTCCGGCGGGGCGTCGGTGAGCGCCGGCAGGGCGGCACCGTCGTCCACCAGCACCGGCAGGTACATCCCCTGGGGACTGGGGGTCGGCCGCCGGCAGCGCGGGTCCGCCAGGGCGCGCTCCCGGGCGGCGGCCGACCGGAACACCTCCGCCTCGAACGGGCAGACCCGCTCGGGCGGCAGCATCGCGGTGACGGTGCAGTAGTCGTCGGGCTTGCGGGGCGCCGCGCAGATCGGGACGTCGACCGGGCCGACCGAGCCGGCGGGGAGTACGGCCCGCACCCGGTCGGTGACGGCCGGCACCGGCGGCAGGTCCGCCCCGCTCGCCGGACCGGACCGCAGCAGCAGCACGTGACCGGGCGGGAGGCCGGGCTGCCAGTCGGCGCGGGTGCGGGCGTCGTCGCTGGCGACGTAGACGCCGAGGGCGACGCTGCCGGCGACCGCGGCCATCACCGCGGAGATGGCCGGGCCCGCGGAGGAGCGGTTGCGGCTGGCGTCGCGCAGCGCGATCCGCGGCGCCAGCGGCAGCGCCCGGCGGCCCGGGCGAGCAGCCCGATCAGCGTGGGAGTGGCGAAGACCAGCCCCAACTCGCCGAGGGTCAGCCCGGCGAGGATCACCGTCGGCCCGCTCCGCTGCGCCCCGAACGCGGCGATCGCGGACCCGACGACGGTCAGCGCGGCGCCGATCAGCGTGGGAGTGGCGAAGACCAGCCCCAACTCGCCGAGGGTCAGCCCGGCGAGGATCACCGTCGGCCCGCTCCGCTGCGCCCCGAACGCGGCG
>NZ_JAEVHN010000087.1:0-15292 GCF_016803375.1 Micromonospora sp. 4G55 | reverse complement strand
ACGCCCGCCGGCACGGACGGCGCGGTGACCGACTCCGGCCTGCCGGTGCGGGTACGGCAGGCCAACATCGTGCCGGAGCTGCGCGGCGAGCAGGCGGCGGAGGACGGCGACGCCGACGAGCAGGCCACGCGCCCGCCGGAGCAGGTGCGCAGGATGATGAGCTCCTACCAGACGGGCACCCGGCGTGGCCGGACCGATGCCGCCCGCCTGCTGGGAGGCGCCGCCACCGGGGCGCGGTCCGGCAACGGGGCGGAGAACGGGGACGGTCAGGCGACCTGACGGCGGCGCGAGGAGAAGCGACCGCGCGACGGGGCACGGCAACACCGACGTACGGCGACACCAGCCGGGGGAGAAGAGGACGACGAGTGGGGCAGAAGACGGCTTCGAGTGCCGACCTGACATGGCTGCTGGACGATCTGGTCGGTCGGGTGAAGCAGGCCGAACACGCCGTGGCGCTCTCCTCCGACGGCCTGCTGATGGCCTCGTCACGGGGGCTGAGCCGGGACGACGGTGAGCACCTGGCGGCGATGGCGGCCGGGATCCAGAGCCTGGCCCGGGGCGCGGGCAAGCGGTTCGGCGGCGGGCAGGTGCAGCAGACCATCATCGAGATGCAGTCGTCGTTCCTGTTCGTCACGGCGGCGGGGCGCAACGCCTGCCTGGCGGTGCTCGCCGCCGAGGACGCCGACGTCGGACTGATCGCCTACGAGATGGCGATGCTGGTGACCCGGGTGGGCAAGTTCGTCGCGTCGCCGACCCGGGGGCTCGACCAGCCGGCCGGCGGGAAGTAGCGGCGATGACGGTCGAGGGCGGTTCCGAGGACAGGTGGGTGGACGACCACGCCGGGCCGGTGGTTCGGCCGTACGCGGTCACCCGCGGCCGGGCCCGCCCGGTCACCGGCACGTTCGACCTCATCTCCCTGGTGACGGCGACCCGCGCGGATGCCGGCGGGGAGTCCGGGCTGGGCCCGGAGCACCTGGCGATCGTCGCGCTCTGCCAGCGGATGCAGTCCGTGGCGGAGGTCGCCGCCCATCTGAACCTGCCGGTGGGGACCGTCCGGGTCCTCCTGGGCGACCTGGTGGCCCGCGAACTGCTGATGGTGCGGCCGCCGCGCGGCAGCGCCGGACTACCTGACGAGAGCGTCTTCGAGGCGGTGATCAATGGACTACGGGCACTCTGACCGGCCGGCGGGAGCGCCGCCGCTGCCCACCGCGATCAAGATCTTGATCGCCGGCGGCTTCGGCGCGGGCAAGACCACCATGGTCGGCGCGGTGAGCGAGACCAGGCCGCTGCGCACCGAGGAGGTGCTGACCGAGACGGGCATCGGGGTCGACGACCTGTCCGGCGTGGAGGACAAGACCACCACCACGGTGGCGATGGACTTCGGCCGGATCACCATCAGCGACGATCTGGTGCTCTACCTCTTCGGCACCCCCGGCCAGGACCGGTTCTGGTTCGTCTGGGACGAGCTGGCCCTGGGCGCGATCGGGGCGGTGGTGCTGGCGGACACCCGCCGGTTGGCGGACTGCTTCCCCTCGATCGACTACTTCGAGGAGCGGGGCACCCCGTTCGTGGTGGCGGTGAACTGCTTCGAGGACGCCCGGCGCTACCAGCTGGACGAGGTGCAGGCGGCGCTCAACCTGGACCCGGGCGTGCCGGTGCTGCTTTGCGACGCCCGGCAGCGGGAGTCCAGCCGGGACGTGCTGGTCACGCTTATGGAGCACGCCATGAAGACCCGGGAGGCCCGCCGCCGCGAGGACTGACCCCGCGCGATCGACACCGTTTGCGGCGTGTCGTGGTGTCCGGCCATCCGGATACGGCGACACGCCGCATTGTGCGGGCGGGTGCGCGCCCGGGAAGGTCGAAGCCCCCGGCGGAACGCCGGGGGCCTTCGGAGCCGGGGGATCAGCCGCGCTTGGTCGTCTCCACGAACCGCCGCCAGGCGGCCGGTGCGAAGGTGAGGGCCGGACCGGCGGGGTCCTTGGAGTCGCGTACGCCCACGACGCCCGCGAGGTTGTCCGCGACCTCGACGCAGTCGCCGCCGTTGCTGCCGCTCTTCGTGCTCTTCCGCCACTGTGCGCCAGTCAGGTCCATGATGCCGCTGCTTCTTTCAAGAGGTCCAGGGATCGCTGTCGGGGCAGAGCCTCGCCGCGTAAGCGTTCCCACCTTCGCTCCAGGGTAGCAATCTCGGATGCCTGCTCGATGATCTGCGCACGCGCCTGACTGTCGACGTGCCCCACCCGCGTCCCGTCCGGCAGTTCGGCGAGCATGAATGGCCCATTCAGCCCGGGATACGCGGCCGTGTCTCGGGGCACCACATGAAGCTGGAGGTTCGGTAGCTCGGCGCAGCTCACGAGGTGTGCGAGCTGAGCGGCCATGAGATCCCGACCGCCGACCTGCCGACGAATGACACCCTCGTCCAGCACCGCGACGAACAACGGCCCGCACTCGCGAACCAGGATTGACTGTCGAGCTATTCGGGCCGCGACCAACTCTTCAACCTTGGTCGGTGCCAACGCCTCCCACTCAAGCGTCACGCGCGCGTACGCCTCGGTCTGAAGCAGCCCCGGCACCCAGGCGAGTTGGAACGCACGCAGTGCGACGGCGTCACGCTCGATGTCGACCCAGGGGCGGAACCACACGGGCTCGCGCCGGTGGGAGGCGTCCGGCCAGAGCACATCGGGGTGTTGTCCGAGGAGGTTCGCGACCGTGGCGCGGTGCCGGCTCTGCGGGATGTGCCCCGGGTTGGCCCACCGGGCGACGGTCTTCGGATGCACCCCCAGGCGGCCCGCCAGGCTCTCGGCCGTGTGGCCCGCTTCAGCCAGCGCGGCGACAAACGCATGGTTCATGCCTGTCCTCTCAGGAACAAAACAACCGTCCGAAGAAGATTAGCGAACGCTGTGTGATTGTCTGACGACCCTCGGCAAGCTGCGGGTTAGCCGATGCCGAAGGAGCAAAAGACAATGCCTGAGGACAAGCCGCGGCCGGTTCCGAAGCCGAGATACGACCCGCCACCGGCCCGCCCGACCGTCCCTGGGCCGATCGGGCCGCCCACCCCTGCGTACCGTGGCCCCGGCGGGCTGACCGTCGTGCCCGCATCGCGCTGGCGGAGCGGGATTGGCCCGGTCGCCGCGCACACCGCAGGCGGCCCGTGGTGGAGGTGCGACGCCTGCGGTCGGGACTGGCCCTGTCCGACGCTGCGCGCGACTCCGACGGACGCGTCCCGGCGGGCGACCCTGATCCTCGAGTTCTCCCGGATCACCCGCCGTGCGATCCGCGACCTTCGCGGCCGGCCCGGCGGCCCGGACCCGATCGCCATCGTCCGCCGCTTCCTCTGGTTCCTGCCCCTCACCGATGAGGAGGCCCGCGCCGTCGCGCTGAGGCTGCGATGAGCAGCGGCCCGCGCCCGAGGTTCGATGTCGGTGACGTCGTTGTGCTGTCTCGGGCCGCCTCTCCGCAGTTCGTGGCACCGATCGTCGTCCGGGTGATTCGCGAGATGGGCGACCGGCACCCGCCCCACGGGTGGACCTGGATCGAGGGCTACCAGCTCGACTCCCGGGGTCTCGCGACCGCCAAGCGTGAGCTGTTCGTGCTGGTCGAGGGGGTGCGCCGGGCTGCTGGGCCCGCGTCGACCGGTCCCGCGCGGTGCCGACCCGCCACGCGGCTCTCCGACCGGGCGACGGAGCGAGGCCCGCCGCGTGCGACTGGGAAATGGCCGAAGGGCCGCTCCCGCGAGTGCGGGAGCGGCCCTTCGGTGGTACGTCAGCTCGCGATCATCCGGCGCAGCACGTACTGCAGGATGCCGCCGTGCCGGTAGTAGTCCGCCTCGCCCGGGGTGTCGATCCGGACCACGGCGTCGAACTCCACGCCGGTGTCGGTGGTGACCTTCACCGTGCGCGGGGTGTCGCCGTCGTTGAGCGCGGTCACGCCGGTGATGGAGAAGGTCTCCGTGCCGGTGAGGCCGAGCGACTCCGCGGTGGTGTCCACCGGGAACTGCAGCGGTAGCACGCCCATGCCGATCAGGTTGGAGCGGTGGATCCGCTCGTACGACTCGGCGATGACCGCCTTGACGCCGAGCAGCATGGTGCCCTTGGCCGCCCAGTCGCGCGACGAGCCGGAGCCGTACTCCTTGCCGGCCAGGATGACCAGCGGGACGCCCGCCTCCTGGTACGCCATCGAGGCGTCGTAGATCGAGGTCTGCTCGCCGGTCAGGTGGTTGACCGTGAAGCCGCCCTCGACGCCCGGGACCAGCTGGTTGCGCAGCCGGATGTTGGCGAAGGTGCCCCGGATCATCACCTCGTGGTTGCCCCGGCGCGAGCCGTACGAGTTGAACTCGTGGCGCGGCACGCCGTGCTCGGCGAGGTACTTGCCGGCGGGGGAGTCGGCCTTGATCGAGCCGGCCGGGGAGATGTGGTCGGTGGTCACCGAGTCGCCCAGCTTGGCCAGCACCCGGGCGTCGCTGATGTCCACGACGGCCTGCGGCTCCCGCTGCATGCCCTCGAAGTACGGGGGCTTGCGGACGTAGGTGGAGTCGCCCGCCCAGGCGAAGGTGTCACCGGTCGGGGTGGGCAGCGACTGCCAGCGCTCGTCACCGGCGAAGACGTCGGCGTACGCGGCGCTGAAGCCGGTCGCGCCGATCGCCTGGGCGATGACGTCCTGGATCTCGGCGCTGTTCGGCCAGATGTCGCGCAGGAAGACGGGGTTGCCCTCGCTGTCCTCGCCGAGCGGCTCGTTGGCCAGGTCGATGTCCATCGTGCCGGCGAGCGCGTACGCGACCACCAGCGGCGGGGACGCCAGGTAGTTCATCTTGACGTCCGGGTTGATCCGGCCCTCGAAGTTCCGGTTGCCGGAGAGCACCGAGACGACGGCGAGGTCGCCCTCGTTGACCGCGGCGGAGACCTCCTCCGGCAGCGGCCCGGAGTTGCCGATGCAGGTGGTGCAGCCGTAGCCGACCAGGTTGAAGCCGAGCTTGTCCAGGTAGGGCGTGAGGCCGGCGCGGTCGTAGTAGTCCATGACGACCTTGGAGCCCGGCGCCAGGGTGGTCTTGACCCACGGCTTGCGGGCCAGGCCCTTGTCGACCGCGTTGCGGGCGAGCAGCGCCGCGCCGATCATCACCTGCGGGTTGGAGGTGTTGGTGCAGGAGGTGATGGCGGCGATCACCACGGCGCCGTGGTCCAGCTCGTACTCGACGCCGTCGGCGCTGGTCACCCGGACCGGGTTGGTGGCGCGCCCGCCGGCGCCGGCCGCGGCGGTCTCCAGGTCGCGCGGCTCGTCGGCCGGGTCGCTGAACTCGTTGGCCGGCGGGTCGCTGGCCGGGAACGACTCGGCGCTGGCCTCGTCGGCCGGGCCGTTGGCGCCGCGCGGCAGCTGCTCGCGGGCGACGCCCGGCTTGAGGTCACGCTCACCGGCGGCGTCGTCGGCCACGTAGTCAGTCAGCGCGGAACGGAACAGCGTCTTGGCGCTGCCCAGCGGCACCCGGTCCTGCGGGCGCTTCGGGCCGGCCAGCGACGGCTCGATGGTGCCCAGGTCGAGCTCCAGCCGCTCCGAGTACTCCGGCTCGTGGTTCGGGTCGTGCCAGAGGCCCTGCTCCTTGGCGTACGCCTCGACGAGCGCGACCTGCTGCGGGTCGCGGCCGGTCAGCTCCAGGTAGCGGACGGTCTCGGCGTCGATCGGGAAGATCGCGACGGTGGAGCCGTACTCCGGGGACATGTTGCCGATGGTGGCCCGGTTGGCCAGCGGCACGGCGCTGACGCCGGGGCCGTAGAACTCGACGAACTTGCCGACCACACCGTGCTTGCGCAGCATCTCGGTGATGGTCAGCACCAGGTCGGTGGCGGTGGTGCCGGCCGGCATCTCGCCGTTCAGCTTGAAGCCGACGACCCGGGGGATCAGCATGCTGACCGGCTGGCCGAGCATCGCGGCCTCGGCCTCGATGCCGCCGACGCCCCAGCCCAGCACGCCCAGGCCGTTGACCATCGTGGTGTGCGAGTCGGTGCCGACCACGGTGTCCGGGTACGCCTGGCCGTTGCGCTCCATGACCGTGCGGGCCAGGTACTCGATGTTGACCTGGTGCACGATGCCGGTGCCCGGCGGGACGACCTTGAACTCGTTGAACGCGGTCTGGCCCCAGCGCAGGAACTGGTAGCGCTCCTTGTTGCGCTCGTACTCTAGTTCGACGTTGCGCGCGAAGGCGTCCTCGCGGCCGAACAGGTCGGCGATGACGGAGTGGTCGATGACCAGCTCGGCCGGGGCGAGCGGGTTGACCTTGGTGGCGTCGCCGCCGAGGTCGCGGACGGCCTCCCGCATGGTGGCCAGGTCCACGACGCAGGGCACGCCGGTGAAGTCCTGCATGAGCACCCGCGCCGGGGTGAACTGGATCTCCACGCTGGGGTTGGCGGTCGGGTCCCAGCCGCCGAGCTGGCGGATGTGGTCGGCGGTGATGTTCGCGCCGTCCTCGGTCCGCAGCAGGTTCTCCAGCAGGACCTTCAAGCTGTAGGGCAGCCGGTCGTGGCCCTCCACCTTGTCAATCCTGAAAATCTCGTAGCTCGCGTCTCCGACGCGTAGCTGGGTCTTCGCACCGAAGGTGTCGAGGCTCGCCACGTCGTACTCCTTCACACCAGCGACCGTGAGTAGTCCTGAGCAGTCTGTCGCACCGGTCGGAGCGCCGCCCACGTTAGGTGACACTTACCGCCGATTGTCGTCGTCAACAAAACCGTACGTCCGTCTTGCTATTCGCGCAACCTCGTGCCAGGGTTCGGGACGAGGAGGTGCCACCATGATCCATCACGTCCTGCTCGCCTGCCCACGCGGCTCCGAGGCGGCCTCCCGGGCCTTCTACGCCGGCCTGCTCGGCCTGGTCGAGAAGCCCAAACCGCCGGCCCTCGCCGCCCGCGGTGGTTGCTGGTTCACCGGGTACGGCGCGGAGCTGCACCTGGGCGTCGAGGACGGCTTCCGTCCCGCCCGCAAGGCGCACCCGGCCCTGCTCCGCCCCGACCTGGACGACCTCGCCGCCCGGCTGGCCGCCGCCGGACACCCGGTCACCTGGGGTGACGACGAGCTGCCCGGGATGCGGCGGTTCCACACCGAGGACCCGCACGGCAACCGGCTGGAGTTCGTCGCCCCGATCACCGGCTGACCGCCGCCGGCCCGCGCCGGCCATTCCGCTGCGACAGGGGTGAGCGGGGCGGCCGAGCCGCCGAGCACCCCACCCGGCCCCGGCGGCGGGGGTAGGGTTCGAGGTCGGATCGGAAGGGGTGGCGGGTGGTCGACGTACAGCACTGGCTCTCCGCGCTGCCCCCGGTCGCGGTCTATCTGATCGTCGCCGGGGTGATCGGTGTCGAGAGCATGGGTGTCCCGCTCCCCGGCGAGATCGTGCTGGTCAGCTCCGCCCTGCTGGCCGCCGCCGGGGTGGTCGAGCCGGAGTGGGTGGCCTGCGCCGCTGCGTTCGGCGCGATCCTCGGCGACTCCATCGGGTACGCGGTGGGCCGGCGCGGCGGCCGTCCACTGCTGGCCCGGTTGGGGCGGCGCTTCCCCCCGACACCTCGGCCCCGCGCAGCTCGCCCGGGCCGAGCAGAGCTTCGCCCGGCACGGCGTCTGGGCGGTCTTCTTCGGCCGGTTCGTCGCGCTGCTGCGCATCCTCGCCGGACCCCTGGCGGGCGCGCTGCACGTGCCGTACCGCCGGTTCCTGGTCGCCAACGCGGCCGGCGGCCTGGTCTGGGCCTTCGGCACGACCTACCTGCTCTACAGCGTCGGTCGGGCCGCCGAGCACTGGCTCAAGGACATCTCCTGGGCGGGCCTGGTCCTCGCGGTGCTCGCCGGGCTGGGCAGCACCTCGCTGGCGGCGAGCTTGTCGGCGGCCCTGCCGAGCGCGTCGGCGTAGTCGAGCAGCGCCGGCGCTGCCGGGGTGTCCGGCGCGTCGTCCTCTCCCGCTTCCAGGGCCACCAGCAGCCGGTCACCGCGCGGGTGTGGCTTGCCGTTGATGTCGGCGCGGGCATGCCGGCGCAGCAGCAGGCGCGGCTCGTCGGCGAGCGCGTCGACCTCCACGGCGGCCCGCACCGCGGCGACCGCCACCGCGAGACGCAGCGCATCCCCGGTACGCACCGAGCCGCGGCTGCTCAGCAGGGCCGCGGCCAGCTCGGCGACGCCCATCACCCGGCCGCCGTCGCGCAGCAGCTCGATGATCTGGGTACGCACGCTGCCGACCACCGGAATGTCGTTCCAGCGCTTGCGCTGCTTGCCGAGGATCTGCGCGATCCGGGCGGGAGTGACGGCGAGCGGCTTGGCCACCTGCGGGTGCTGCGGCCACAGCGGCAGGTCCGGCAGGGCGCCGGTGGCGTCGGGCAGGTGCAACGCCAGCCGGCTGGCCTCGACGTCCTTGGGGTTACGGCTGGCCGGGACGAGCAGCGTGGCGATGGCGTCCAGGCGACCCGTACCAGATCGGGGTCGCCGTCCCCGGCGGCGGCCTCGGAGGCCACCTCCTCCGTCGCGGCCTTGCGGGCGGCGGGCGTGGTAGGAATGGTCTCCCGCTCCCCCAGCCGGCCGCGCCACTCCTTCACCCGGCGCTGCAGCTCCTGGCGGGTCTTGGCGCCCAGGCCGGGCAGGTGGGCGAGCTTGTTGGCGACGGTGAGCAGCTCGCCGACGGTGGTGGCGTCGAGGCGGTGGGCGGCGGAGACCGCGCGCGGGGTGAGCCCGGCCGCCTCCAGGGCCGTGGCCCGGGTCGCCTTGCCGGCGGCCTCGTCGCGCGCCGCCTCGGCGGCCTTCTCGTCCGGCTCGTCGGCCTCGATCTCGGGGTGATCGGTGCCCACCGGGGCGCTCGCGTCGGAACGGCGGAACACCTGCTGCCAGGCGTCGCGCATGTCCTTGAGCGAGGCGAACCGCTGGCGGTGGTCGCGGTGCAGCGCACGCTGGAAGAAGTCCACCAGCTCATCGCGGATGGCCGGGTCGAACGCCTCGACGGCCAGCACCGGCGGGCCCTCGGTCAGCTGCGGCTCGGTACCACCGTCACCCCAGAGCGGCAGCTCGCCGGAGGCCATCTCGTGCAGGGTGACCCCGAGGGCGTACCACTCGGCGTGCTTGTCGTAGCCGAGCCGGGTGGCGGTGCCGAGGAACGGGTCGAGGTAGCGGGGGGTGCCGGCGGTGATCTCCTTGACCGAGACGCCGGCCAGGGAGAAGTCGAAGAGCACCAGCTGCTTGGTGCGGTTGGGGCGCACCCGGATGGCGATGTTGTCCGGCTTGATGTCCCGGTGGTAGACGCCCTCCCCCTCCAGGTAGTCGAGGGCACCGAAGAGGTAGTCGCTGTAGGTCTCCAGCTCGTCGACGGTGAGCCGGCCGTCGTCGCGCAGCTTGCGGGCCAGAGTGCGGTCGCCCGCATGCTCGAGTACGACGACCGTGCGGTTGCCGATCTGCAGCGGCTCCGGCCTAGCCAGCCGGATCACTCGCGAGTCGGTGAGCGGCCCGAGCACCCTCGCCTCGTGCGCCAGGCGGGCGCCCTTCTCGTCGGAGAGCCCGACCTTGAGCACCTCCTCCCGCCGGGTGCGCTCGTTGAAGCCGAGGAACGCCCGGCAGGTCGAGCCGGTGCCGAGGCTCCGGACGATCTTCCACTCGCCAACCCGGTCGCCGCCGCGCGCCTCGAGCGGGTCGACCTGCTCGGGCTCCAGTTCCTCCGGATGCACCGACTGCACCGGCGGGGCGGTCAGCTCCTCCTCGACCACCTGGAGCATCTCGACGAACTCGGCCACCGTGGTCAGGCGCTGGGTCGGCACCGGGGCGGTGGCCGCCTGGATCAGCTCGTCGGCGAACTCGGTGATCCCGTCGGCGATCGCGGAGGCGCGCAGCCCGTTGTCCCGGGCCAGCCGGGTCAGCAACTCGGGCCGCTTCGCGGCCGGCGGCTGGCCGGTCAGGATCAGGTAGCTCAAGGCGCCGAGGCCGAAGACGTCCATCGCGACCGCGTCCGGCTTCGGCGTGGTCAGCTCCGGCGCGAGGTACGCCTCGGCCGAACGCTCGATGTGCGAGGCCGCGTGTGTAGACAGGGTGACCGGGTCGCCGCTGCTACCCCCGCCGCTCCCGTCGACACCGCGGGTCGCCGCCTGCCAGTCGCTGATCTGCAGCTGCGGAGTCAGCCACGCCTCGTCCTCGCTGCCACCCCGCCGCTGGCGTCCCGGGCTGACCAGGACGCTGCGCGCCGACAGGGCGCGATGGTGCAACCGCCGGCGGTGCGCGTACGCGACCGTCTCGGCGAGCTGGCGGATCATCGCCAGGCGGCTCAACGCGTCGAGGCGGTCGCCGTACTGGGCCATGTAGTGGTCGAGGCGGATCGAGCGGGGGTCGTACCGGAAAATCAACGCCGGCCGGCCTCGTGCGACTCCATCGAGTCCACCTGGACGATGCCGGGGTGGTTGATGCCGTGCATCACCTGCATCTCGCGCTTAGCGGCGCGTTCGATGCTGGCCCGCTCGGCCTGCACTGCGTTGCGCTCGACCAGGTAGATCCGGACCCGGCGGCGCTCCCGCTCCAGGTCACTGTGCCGGGCCTCGTGGTCCTGCCAGGTCGGGCCGGCATCGAACGGACGGGGCTCCAGCTGCCACGCGCCGATCTGGTAGTGCCGCCGGCTGCGGGCGATGCCGACCTCTTCCAGCAGGTCCGGCAACGCCGCCGACATCTCCTTGGTGACCCGCTGCTGCTCGTCCTGCGGCGGGCGCTGCAGGAACGAGCCGATGGTCGGCAACTGGCCCGGTTGGTGGCCGGGCGCCGGCTCGGGCCCGTAGATGCCGTGCAGGTGGTGATCGGAGAGCCCGATATGCAGCCCCGGCTTCGACAGGAACACCGCCGCCTGCACGAACGGGATCTTGACCTTCGCCCCCTTCCGGCGTCCGGCGGCGACCTGGAGCAGCGATTTGAGCTTCTTCGCCTTCGCGTCGGCCAGGTGCAGGGGGTTTTCGAAGACGCGGGTCTTGTTCGGCCCGTTCAGGATCCAGTTGGAGCCGCTGGAGATCAGCCGGCCGGTCAGGCTCTTGATCTCGATCAGGTAGAGCCCGCCCGGGCCGGCGACCAGCAGGTCAACCTCGTAGGGGTGACCGGTCTGCGCGGTGAAGGTGAAGTTGGACCACGCCCGGTACGGCTCGGTGTCCGGCAGCAGCGCCTGGACGTGCGCCAGCGCCTCCCGCTCGTGCGCGAACTGCGACGGCGTGATCGTCGTCCACCGGCCCTCCTGCATGGCAGAGATCCTAGGGCCAGGTGACCAGGACGGGCCCGACCGGCGGCCGTCCATCGGTAAGCCTCACCAGATCATCCTCAGTTCCTGGTACGCCCGCGGCAGGTCGTCGACCGCGAGCACCTGCACCGGCGCAGCGCTATCGTCTCCCCTTCTCCCCGAGTGCAGGGCTGCCGCCCGGAGGCAGGGTAGAGCCAGCGTGCGACCCGCAGCCGCCCCCTGTGGCGGCCGTGCCGCGCAGGCGATCGAGATGTACTCCGGACCGCCGTCAGGTATATCGGCTTTTCGCGTACCCCCACGGGGGCGCCGGCACCCCTACGATGCGGCCATGCCCCTCTCCGCCGCACCACGCCCCGCTACCGCCCACTGGACGCCGCCGCGACGGCCCGAGTGCTCCTGCCCCGAGCACGACGAGGACCTCGCCGACCTGGTGCTGCCCTCCACCGAGCCCGGCGAGCCGCCGATGACGCTGCCGGATCTCGTCGCCGCGAACGCCCTCGGCGTCCTGCTCGCCGAGCCACGCGACCGCTGGTTGGAGGTGCACGACGAGTCGGACTCGGGGCCGGCGCGTCTCGGCCCCTTCCACTGGGGTCTGTGGCTCGGCGATGAGGCCCGGTCGTGCTACGACGACGATTCGGAGCGCTCGCTGGACCAGGCGCTGCTGGACCGGCCGGGCGTCGAGCGGGTCGAGTGGATGGAACGCGAGGAGTTCCTGGTCGGCGCCCCCACCCTGTGCGCGAGCGGGCTGGTCGCCGCCATGGCCCGCGCCCTGGCCGATCCCCGGGTACGCGCCGCCGGGCCGCCGACGACCTAGGCGAGGCCGCCGGACCGCGTCGACGCCGCCGGAGCGCCGCCGACATCGCCGGGTCAGCGGGCGAGCGCCGCGTAGCGCCCCGTCGCGGTCGATCAGCATGTCGTGGGTGCCGGACTCGACGATCCGACCGTGGTCGACCACCGCGATCTGGTCGGCGTCGCGCACGGTGGAGAGCCGGTGCGCGATGGTGATCACGGTACGACCCCGGGCGAGCTGGTCGAAGGCCCGCTGCACCGCCCGTTCGGTCTCGGTGTCCAGGGCGCTGGTGGCCTCGTCCAGCACCAGGATGCGCGGGTCGCGCAGCAGCGTGCGGGCGATCGCCAGGCGCTGCTTCTCCCCGCCGGAGAAGCGGTGCCCTCGGGAGCCGACGACGGTGTCGTACCCGTCGGGAAGGCCGGCGATGAGGTCGTGGATCTGCGCGGCGCGCGCGGCGTCCTCGATCTCGGCGTCGGTGGCGTCGGGCCGGGCGTACCGGAGGTTCTCCCGCACGGTGGTGTGCAGCAGGTAGGTTTCCTGGCTGACCACGCCCACCACGGCCGCGAGGTCGGTCAGCCGCAGGTCGCGCAGGTCGACGCCGTCGATGGTGATCCGGCCGCTGCCGGGGTCGTGCAGGCGGCTGACCAGGGCCGCGAGGGTGCTCTTGCCGGAGCCGGTCTCGCCGACCAGCGCCAGGCTGGTGCCGGCCGGCACGTCCAGGGTGATCCCGGCGACGGCAGCGGTGTCGCTGCCCGGGTAGCTGAAGGTGACGTCCTCGAGGCGCAGGTGACCGCGGACCCGCGCCGGGTCGATCTCGACCGGGTGCGCCGGGTCGTCGACCTCCACCGGGAGGTCCAGGTACTCGAAGATCCGGGCGAAGAGCGCCAGCGACGCGGTCAGCGAGACGCCGACGTTGAGCAGCCCCATCAGGGGACGGAACAGCCCGCCCTGCAGAGCGGTGAAGGCGACCAGGGTGCCGATGCTGAGGGTGCCGGCGGTGCCGGGCAGGCCGGCGCTGAGGTAGATCACCGCCGGGATGGCGGCGAAGATGACCGTCATCGTGGCCATCCGCCAGCGTCCGGCCAGCTCGGAGCGGAGTTCGAGGTCGACCAGGCGGGCCGACGAGGTGGCGAACCGGTCGATCAGCGCGGCGCCGGCGCCGAGGGTCTTGCTGAGCTGCACGCCGCTGATCGACAGCCCCTCCTCGATGGTGACGTTGAGGTCGGCCAGTTCGCGCTGGCGCTGGGCGGTGATCTCGCGACGCATCCGGGCCACCTTGCGGGTCAGCCAGATCGCCGGGGGCAGCACCAGGAGCGAGACCAGGGAGAGCCGCCAGGAGAGCGCCACCATGGCGACCGCGGTGGCCACCACCGTGGTCAGGTTGGCCGCGATCGAGGTGGCGGTGGAGGTGACGACGGTCTGCATGCCGCCGATGTCGTTGGTGATGCGGGACTGCACCTCGCCGGTGCGGGTGCGGGTGAAGAACGCGATCGACTGGCGGTGCAGGTGGGTGAAGACGTCGGTGCGCAGCCGGTGCATCACCAGTTGGCCGACGCGGGTGGAGATCCAGGTCTGCACGACGCCGAGCACGGCGGTCACGGCCGCGACCGCGACCATGCCGACGACCAGCCAGACCAGCAGGGTCAGGTCGCGCTCGGGCAGCGCGCGGTCGATCACGGTACGCAGCAGGAACGGCGTGGCCATCGCCAGCACCGACGAGACCACGATGATCACGGTGATGGTGGCCAACTGCCAGCGGTACGCGGTGAAGAGCCGGCCGATGCGGCGCAGCGACACGTCGCGGGCCTGGGCCTTCTCGGCGGCGGAGACGGTACGGGGGGCGCCGCCGCGGCCCTCCCCGCGGGTGGGGGTCGGGTCCAAGGAATGCCTCTTCCTGTCGGGGTCATTGCTGAGGTTACCTCATCATGAGGGAACAACAGGAGTTCCTGCTACCGTATTCCCGTGGACGCCGACGAGCGCGAGGCGCACGAGGAAAGCCTGGCCGAGCTGTTCTGGGCGGTGGCCCGCCGGCTGCGCCACCAGTCCCGGCAGACCCTCGAACCGTGGGAGATCAACCCCGGCCACGCCCGCGCCCTCGCCGTACTCGGTCGGCACGGGCCCATGCGGCTCAGCGCGCTCGCCGATCACCTGCACATCGCGCCCCGCTCCACCACCGAGGTCGTCGACGGTCTGGAGGAACGCGGGCTCGTCGCACGCCACCCCGACCCGGCCGACCGGCGCGCGACCCTGGTCACGCTGACCGACGAGGGTACGCGGATCGGCGCGGCCATCCGCGCGGCCCGTACCGCCGAGGCGGACCGCTTCTTCGGTCACCTCTCCCCCGCCGACCACGCGCACCTGGCCCGCATCCTCCGCACCCTCCGCGACTGACCTCACCCGTCCGCGCTTCATCCGTCCGCGCTTCATCGGTCCGCGCTTCATCCCTCCGCGCGGCGGCTGGCGAGGATCGCCAGCACCTCGCGGCGCACCGCGTCGGTCTCGTGCACCAGGCGGCGGTGGGCGAAGCGCACCACGAGGATGCCGGCGGTGGCGAGCAGCGCGTCCCGGCGCAGGTCAACCTCGCGTTGTCGCCGGTCACCGTGGGTCGCCGCGCCGTCGAGTTCGAAGTCGACCCGCTCCCGCTCGGCCCAGACGTCCAGGTACATCGTCCGGCGACCGACGACGATCCGCGTCTGCCGTTTGAACGGCGGCATCCCCGGGCCGGTGAAGACGTGGTCGTGACCCCAGATCTCCAACGGACTCCGGCAGCCGGCCCGGAGCCGATCGAGCAGCGTCCGCAACTCGGCGCGACCGGCGAGGCGCGGCAGGCGGTCGAGGGCGGCGGCGATGCGCTGCGGTGTCGTGAGCCGGTCGTTGACGGCGCGGATCACCGGTGCGGGGCGGTCCACGGCGGGCAGTAGCGGCCAGGCGTCGACCAGCGCCCGCTCCAACCGGACCACCGGAACGCCCGAGCGGCTCACCACCTGCGGCGGCCCCATCACGAATCCCTGGCGGTGGTGCACGACCAGGTGCGGCCGGCCACGCAGACCCGAGTCCGCCGGCACATCCAGGTGTACCGGCTCGCTGTCGGGCTGCCGGCGCAGCTGCCACACGTCGAGGGCGGTCGGGCCGCCCAACGCGCCCCGCCCGTCGACGTAGGCGATCGCCGCTCGCCTCCTCGTCGCCCCATCGAGCAGCGCGAACGCGAGCCCCTCCCCGCCCGAAGCCGACCCACCCCACCCGGCACCCGATCCAGGCCGAAGCAGCTCCCCGGACAGAACGCCTCGACCACCCGG
>NZ_JAEVHN010000086.1:0-15441 GCF_016803375.1 Micromonospora sp. 4G55 | reverse complement strand
GCCGCGGCGATCCGCCGCCGCCGCACCTGCCGGCGCCCGTCGCGTACGGCCCGGTGCAGGTCCACGGCGGACGGCGGGAGCGGTACGTCCCGCAGCGGCGCCAGCAGCTTCTCCTCCATCACATCCCCTCTCCGGTGATCGCGTAGGCGTCCGTGCCGAGCAGCCGGCGCAGGCTGGCCAGGCCGTGCGAGGTCTGACTCTTGACCGTGCCGGCGGTGCAGCCGAGGATGGCGGCCACCTCGTCCACGGGCCGGTCGTGCAGGAAGCGCAGCACCAGCACGGCCCGCTGCCGGGGTGGCACCTGGGCGAGCGCGGCGTGCAGCAGTTCCCGGTCCTCCAGCGCGTCGCCGGTCGGGGCGGCCGCCGGCTCGGGTGGCGTGTCGACCAGGCGGACCCGGGACCAGAGCCGGCGCTTCTCGTCGAGGAAGACCCGGACCAGCACGGTACGCACGTACGCGTCGACGTTGTCCGCCTCGCGGGCCCGCCGCCAGCCGACGTAGAGCCGGGTGACGGCGGTCTGGACCAGATCGTCGCCACGGTGCGCGTCACCGGTCAGGTGGCAGGCGATCCGGCGCAGCGCCGGCAGCCGCGACGTGACGTACTCGACGTACTCCTGTTCCAGGTCCGCCCGCATCCACCCACCCCGTCCGTGAACGTTCACCCCGCTGACGGGGTCGGCCACCGTCCAGGTTGTACGCGGCGCAGATTTTCTCGGCGGCGCGACACGCCCACAGCATATGGTGTGTTGGCTTTTTGCGACCCACTACATCTAGGATCACTTTCACTGCTGGTGCGACCCCCCAGGGTCCGCCAGGCGTCGACGTCCGCCAGGCGTCGCGCCGAACAGGGAACCCGGTGCGAATCCGGGACTGCCCCGCAGCGGTGAGCGGGAACGACCGCCGTCACGAGCACTGGGCCCGACGGGGCCCGGGAAGCGACGGCCAGTAGGCGAACGCGCCGGACGCGTCTGCCCGCGAGTCCGAAGACCTGCCAGCAGGGCGTGCCCACCGGGCGCGCGGACCACCTCGGGGCCTCGTGGGAGGGCCGTCGAGCCGTACGGAGCACCGCCGGCACACCGACCGGCGGCGATCCGGCGTGCCGTCGTGCCCTCCCGCGGTCCACACCGACCACCCAGGAGAGCACGTGACGGCGTCATCCACCATCGCCCCACCCCCGGTCGGGGCACTGCGGGACCAGCTGCACCAGCACCACCACGACCTGCCCGACACCGACCCGGAGCGGATCCTCGCCCTGGTCTCCTCGGGGCGCACCGCCGGCGCGGACACCGACGAGCTGACCGGACTGGCCATCGCGGCGGCGGCCGGGCTCACCGCCGAGGAGCCCGGGTACGCCCGGCTGGCCGCCCGCCTGCTCGCCGGGCGGATCGCCGACGAGACCACCGACCAGGGCATCGACAGCTTCAGCGACAGCGTCGCCGCCGCGTACGCCGAAGGGTTGCTGGACCCGGGCTTCGCCGGCTTCGTCGCGACGCACGCCGCCGCCCTCGACGCGCTGGTCGACCACGCCGGCGACGACGCCTTCGAGTACTTCGGACTGCGCACCCTGCACGACCGCTACCTGCTGCGCCACCCGCGCACCCGGGCGGTGCTGGAACGGCCGCAGCACTTCTGGCTGCGGGTGGCCACCGGCCTGTCCGACACGGTGGAGCAGGCCGGCGAGCTGTACCGGCTGATGTCCCGGCTGGCCTACCTGCCCAGCTCGCCGACGCTGTTCAACGCCGGCGCCCGGCACCAGCAGCTCTCCTCCTGCTTCCTGGTCGACTCGCCCCGCGACGAGCTGGACTCGATCTACGAGCGCTACACGCAGGTGGCCAAGCTGTCCAAGTTCGCCGGTGGGATCGGCATCTCGTGGTCCCGGGTGCGCTCGCGGGGGTCGCTGATCCGGGGCACCAACGGCCGCTCCAACGGCATCGTGCCCTGGCTGCGCACCCTCGACGCCAGCGTGGCGGCGGTCAACCAGGGCGGCCGGCGCAAGGGCGCGGCCTGCGTCTACCTGGACACCTGGCACGCCGACATCGAGGAGTTCCTGGAGCTGAAGGACAACACCGGCGACGAGGCCCGGCGTACGCACAACCTGAACCTGGCCAACTGGGTGCCGGACGAGTTCATGCGCCGCGTCGAGGCGGACGCCGACTGGTCGCTGTTCGACCCGAAGGAGGTGCCGGAGCTGGTCGACCTGTGGGGCGCGGAGTTCGACGCCGCGTACCGGGCGGCGGAGGCCGCCGGCAAGGCGGTACGGACGCTGCCGGCCCGCACCCTGTACGGCCGGATGATGCGCACCCTGGCGCAGACCGGCAACGGCTGGATGACGTTCAAGGACGCGGCGAACCGCACCTGCAACCAGGTGGGCGCGGGCGGCGGCGTGGTGCACCACTCCAACCTCTGCACCGAGATCCTGGAGGTGACCAGCGACGACGAGACGGCGGTCTGCACGCTCGGCTCGGTCAACCTGGCCGCCCACCTGGTCGACGGTGGCATGGACTTCGCCGGGCTCGCCGCGACGGTCCGGCTGGCGGTGGGGGCGCTGGACCGGGCGATCGACCGGAACTGGTTCCCCACCGAGCAGGCGGCCACCGCGCACCGGCGGTGGCGGCCGCTGGGGCTGGGCGTGATGGGGCTGGCCGACGTCTTCGCCGCGCTGCGGCTGCCGTTCGACTCGCCGGGGGCGCTGACCCTGTCCACCCGGATCGCCGAGGAGATCGCCCTGGCCGCGTACGACGCCTCCGCCGACCTGGCGGCGGAGCGCGGCGCGCACCCGGCGTACCCGCTGACCCGGGCGGCCGGCGGGGTGCTGCACCCGGACCACTGGCCGGACGCGACCGAGCCGACCGGAGGCGTGGGCGGCGCTGCGGGAGAAGGTGGCCCGGCACGGGCTGCGCAACTCGCTGCTGGTGGCGATCGCGCCGACGGCCACCATCGCCTCGATCGCCGGCTGCGCCGAGTGCGTCGAGCCGCTGGTCTCCAACGTCTTCAAGCGGGAGACCCTTTCCGGGGAGTTCCTCCAGGTCAACCGGCATCTGGTCGCCGACCTGAAGCGGTTGGGCCAGTGGACCCCGCAGACCCGGGACGCGATCAAGCGGGCGGACGGCTCGGTGCAGGAGCTGGACCTGCCGGCGGAGCTGAAGGCGCTGCACCGCACCGCCTGGGAGCTGCCGCAGAAGGCGCTGATCGACCTGGCCGCCGCCCGCGCGCCGTACGTGGACCAGTCGCAGTCGCTCAACCTGTTCCAGGCCAGCCCGACCATCGGCCGGCTCTCCTCCATGTACGCGTACGCCTGGCGGGCCGGCCTGAAGACCACCTACTACCTGCGGTCCCGCCCGGCGACCCGGATCGCGCAGACCACCGTCGCCGCCGCACCGGCCGCCACACCCGTGCCCGCGCCGCGACCGGCGGCGCCGGCCCTGCTCACCCTGTCCGTCGGCGAGAGCGACGCGGTCGCCTGCTCGCTGGAGAACCCCGAGATCTGCGAGGCCTGCCAGTGACGATGCTGCTCGACCCCGGCATGGACCTGACCCTGCGACCGATGCGCTACCCGGACTTCTACGAGCGGTTCCGGGCCGCCATCCGCAACACCTGGACGGTGGAGGAGGTGGACCTCGCCTCCGACGTACCCGATCTGGCCACGCTCTCCGCCGGCGAGCGGCACCTGGTCCACCGCCTGGTGGCGTTCTTCGCCACCGGCGACTCGATCGTGGCGAACAACCTGGTGCTCAACCTGTACCAGCACGTCAACGCGCCCGAGGCTCGCCTCTACCTCTCCCGCCAGCTCTACGAGGAGGCGGTGCACGTCCAGTTCTACCTGACCCTGCTCGACACCTACCTGCCCGACCACGACGAGCGGGCGAAGGCGTTCGCGGCGGTCGAGCACATCCCGTCGATCCGCGACAAGGCGGAGTTCTGCTTCCGCTGGATCGACTCGATCGGCGGCCTGCACCGGCTGGAGAGCCGGGCGGAGCGGCGGGCGTTCCTGCTCAACCTGATCTGCTTCGCGGCGTGCGTGGAGGGACTGTTCTTCTACGGCGCCTTCGCCTACGTCTACTGGTTGCGCTCGCGTGGGCTGCTCTCGGGGCTGGCCACCGGCACCAACTGGGTGTTCCGCGACGAGTCGATGCACATGGAGTTCGCCTTCTCGGTGGTCGACACCGTCCGCGCCGAGGAGCCGTCGCTGTTCGACGAGGCGATGGCGGATGAGGTGCGGACCATGCTGGACGAGGCGGTGACGGCCGAGCTGGCCTTCGCCCGGGACCTCTGCGGCGACGGTCTGCCGGGCATGAACACCGCCGACATGCGCCGCTACCTGGAGTACGTGGCCGACGCGCGGCTCGCCCGGCTCGGTCTGCCACCCGCGTACGGGTCGACGAACCCGTTCCCGTTCATGGAGTTGCAGGACGTGCAGGAGCTGACCAACTTCTTCGAGCGGCGGGTGTCCGCGTACCAGGTGGCGGTCGGCGGTGAGGTCAGCCTGGACGACGACTTCTGAGGGCGCATAGCCTCGGCCCATGCCTGTCCATCAGCTCGATCGGGTCGACGCCCGGCGGATCGCGGTGCGCGCCCAACTGCTGGACGCGCACCGCCCGCCGGACCTGCTGACCGTGGTCAACAGGTTGATGTTCCTGCAACTGGATCCGACGGCCGCCGTGGCGCCCAGCGCCGACCTCGTCGCGTGGACGCGGCTGGGTGCCGGGTACCGGCCGGAGGACCTGCGACAGGCGGTGGAGCGGGACCGCACCCTGTTCGAGCACCAGGCCATGGTGTGGCCGACGGCGGACCTCGGGCTGCACCTCGCCGAGATGGCGGCGTGGCCGCCGGAGGGCTCGCGCAAGCACGCCTGGCTGGCGGCGAACGCCACGTTCCACCGGTTCGTGCTCGACCTGCTGCGCGACTCCGGCCCGCTGCTGTCCCGGGACGTGCCGGACCGCAGCGTGGTGCCGTGGCCGTCCACCGGTTGGACGAACAACCGCAACGTCACCCAGTTGCTGGAGATCCTCGCCGCCCGGGGCGAGATCGCCGTCTTCGACCGGGTCGGCCGGCAACGCCGGTGGGACCTGGCCGAGCGGGTGTACCCGGCCGGCACGACGGCGATCCCGGCGGACGAGGCCCGGCGGACGCGTGCTGAGCGGCGGTTGCGTTCGCTGGGCATCGCCCGGGCGTCGGTCGTCGGGGAGGCCGGCGAACCGGCGCAGGTCGAGGGCACTGCCGGGGAGTGGCGGGTGGACCCGGCAGCCCTCGGCCAGCCGTTCGCCGGCCGCACCGCGCTGCTGTCGCCGTTCGACCGGCTGATCCACGACCGGAAGCGAACCCGGGAGCTCTTCGACTTCGAGTACGCCCTGGAGATGTACCTGCCGAAGGCGAAGCGCCGCTGGGGCTACTTCGCGCTGCCCGTGCTGCGCCACGACCGACTCGTCGGCAAGGTGGACGCCACGGCCGACCACCGGGCCGGGGCCCTGCGGGTGCACGCCATCCACCAGGACGTCCCGTTCGACCCGGCCGTCACCGCGGCGGTGGACGCCGAGTTGGCGGCCCTGGCCTCCTGGCTCAGCCTGCCCACGGTCACCCACGCCCCGTAGCCCGCCGGCCCAGGCTGCGGAGAGCCGACGGGACAGCCTCGCGGCTGGCCCCGGCTCAGTGGCCGCCCGTCCACCGGTCGGTGTGCAGGGCGTCGGCCAACGGGCGCTTCTGCCGCCAGCCGTGCCGGGCCAGGTCGGGCACCTCCTCGAGGTGCGTCACCGGTCCGACGCAGAGCCAGGCCACCGGCCGGATGCCGGCGGGAATGCCCAGCAGGTCGGCCAGGAACGGCTCCCGGTAGAAGGAGACCCAGCCGACGCCGAGGCCCTCGGCGGTGGCGGCCAGCCAGAGGTTCTGGATGGCCAGGCAGACCGAGTAGAGGCCGGCGTCGGCGATGGCGTGCCGGCCCAGCACGGCCGGTCCGCCCCGCGACGGGTCGTAGGTCACCACGATCGACAGGGTCGACTCCAACACACCGTCGATCTTGATGCGGGCGAACCGTGCTGCCGCCTCGTCGGACAGGGTGGCCGCGAAGGTGTCCCGTTCCGTCCGCACGTGCTCGTGGAAGCGGCGGCGCAGTCCGGCGTCCCGGACCAGGACGAAGTCCCACGGCTGCGAGTAGCCGACGCTGGGCGCGGCGTGCGCGGCGTCGAGGACGCGGTGCAGGGTGTCGTCCGGCACCGGTGCCCCGGTGAACTCGGCCCGGACGTCCCGGCGACGGTGGATGGCGGTGTAGAGGTCCACGGCAGGCTCCCGCTGCGCAAGGCCCACCCCGAACGGGTGGGCGGTCGACGCGAGGCCGGTCTTCGGACTCCCGGATCGACGCCTGGCCGCCCGCCTTCCCAGCCGTACGGCCAGTGGCTGCGCTCTCGCGCGTGGACGGCGGCTCCCCGGTCACCGCGGCGGGCCCGTGCCGGATTTGCACCGGCTTCCCGATTCTCCCCGCGCACGCGGGGCACCTCGCATGATCGTTGCCGTCGGCGATGCTAGCGGCTCGGCCGGGCGGAACGGGCATGCGCACCCGGGTTGCCGCACCCCAGAGTGACGGACTCCCGGGTCGATCCGACCGCCGGGGAGACACACCACCGCGGGTGGAGAACCTGGCCGGCACGCCCTGGCGTGCCGGCGCCGCCGGGCGGCATGCTGTGCCGATGGCCGTACACGTCACGCACGACGGACCGGTGACCACGGTGATCCTCGACCGGGCGGCGTCGCGCAACGCCGTCGACGGCCCCACCGCGCGGGCGTCGCCGACGCGTTCCGCGCCTTCGAGGCCGACCCGGAGGCCCGGGTGGCGGTGCTCTGGGGTGCCGGCGGCACGTTCTGCTCCGGCGCCGACCTGAAGGCGATCGGTACGCCCAGCGGCAACCGGGTCGAGCCGGACGGCGACGGCCCGATGGGTCCGACCCGGATGTCGCTGTCCAAGCCGGTCGTCGCGCGATCTCCGGGTACGCCGTGGCGGGCGGCCTGGAGCTGGCGCTCTGGTGCGACCTGCGGGTCGCCGAGTCCGACGCGGTGCTCGGGGTGTTCTGCCGGCGCTGGGGCGTACCACTGATCGACGGCGGGACGGTCCGGCTGCCGAGGTTGATCGGGGAGAGCCGGGCGATGGACCTGATCCTCACCGGCCGCCCGGTGCCCGCCGAGGAGGCGTACGCGATGGGGCTGGTCAACCGGCTGGTCCCGCCGGGTGAGGCGCGGGCGGAGGCCGAACGGCTGGCCGCCGAGATCGCCCGCCACCCGCAGACCTGCCTGCGCAACGACCGCGCGTCGGTGCTCGGAACCGCCGGCCTGACCGAGCCGGAGGCGCTCGCCACCGAGCTGGCGTACGGCATGCGGTCGCTGGAGACGGACGCGGCGGCCGGCGCGGCCCGGTTCGCCGCCGGCGCCGGCCGCCACGGCGCCGTCAGCTGAGGTCGCGCAGGGCGTCCTCGATCGCCCGGTGGAAGGTCGGGTACGCGTAGATCATGTGCCGGAGGTGGCTCAACGGCACCGCCGCGTGCACCGCCACCACCAGCGCCGACAGCACCTCGCCGCCGGCCGGGCCGACAGAGGTGGCGCCGACCAGCACGCCCTGGTCGCGTCCGCGACGAGCTTGATGAAGCCGTCGTTGCCGGCCTTGTGGATCCACCCCCGGGCGGACGACGACAGCTGGGCGAAGCCGACCTGCACGTTGATGCCGCGCTGGCGGGCCTGGTGCTCGGTGAGGCCGACCGCGCCGACCTCCGGGTCGGTGAAGGTGACCCGGGGCAGCGCCCGGTAGTCGGCGCGGGGCAGGGTACCGGCCGAGCTGCCCGGCCCGGTCGCGGTCATCGCGCCGCCGACCGCGCTGGCCGCGCCCATCGCACCGCCCACCACGCTGGCCGTTCCGCTCGGGTCGGGGCCACCGTGGGCGCGCCGGCTGTGGTCGAGCACGTCGGCGATGACGATCGCCGCCTGGTACATCGCGATGTGGGTGAAGGCGCCCTCACCGGTGACGTCGCCGACCGCCCAGACGCCGTCGGTCACCCGCATCTGCCCGTCGACCGGCAGGTACCGCTGCCCAGCGTCCACGCCGATCGTGTCCAGGCCCAGCTCCTCCAGGTGCGCCCGGCGTCCGGTAACCACCAGCAGCCGCTCCGCGCGGAACGCGTCGCCGCCGCCGTGCACGGTGAAGGTGGCACCGTCGTGGCTGACCCGTTCGGCCTTGACGCCGGTGTGGATCTCCACCCCGTCGGCGCGCAGCGCCTTCTCGGCCACCTCGGAGGACTCGGGCTCCTCGACCGCGAGGACCCGGTCCGCCGCCTCGACCACCGTCACCCGTACGCCGAACCGGGCGAACACCTGCGCCAGCTCCAGCCCGATCGCGCCGCCGCCGAGCACCAGCAGCGATTCGGGCAGCTCCTCGACCTCGATCGCCTGGTGGTTGGTCCAGTACGGCGTGTCGGCCAGCCCGTCGATCGGCGGCACGGAGGGCCGGGTGCCGGTGCCGAGAACGATCCCGTGCCGGGCCTGGATGACCTGGTCGCCGACGCGTACCCGGCCGGGGCCGTCGAGCCGGCCGCTGCCGCGCACGAACCGCCCACCCTTGCCGGTGAACCGGTCGACCGCCACCGTGTCGTCCCAGGTGTCGGTGGCCTCCTCGCGGATCCGCTTGGCCACCGGCGCCCAGTCCGGCTGCACCTGGGCCGAACCGGCCAGCTCGTTGACCCGCCGCGCCTCGGCGAGCGCGTTGGCCGCCCTGATCATCATCTTGCTGGGAATGCACCCCCAGTACGGGCACTCCCCGCCGACCAGGTCCCGTTCGATGCCGACGACGCTCAGGCCGGCCTCGGCGAGCCGCCCGGCCACCTCCTCGCCGCCGACGCCCAACCCGACCACGACCACGTCCACCACTTCCGGCTCCGCCATGCCGTCAGCATTCCCCAGCCACCGGACGCCGGCCAGCGACCGCACCAGAATTCCCGCGCCCGTAATCATTCCTACCGCCTACGGTGGCCGCATGCCCGATCGCTTCGCCCCCGTCCGCGACTGCTTCCACGAGCTGCTGGCCACCGGCCGGGAGACCAGCGCGGGCCTGACCATCTGGTACGACGGCCACCCGGTGGTCGACCTGGGTGCCGACAGCCGCGGGGCGTGGCGGCCGGACACGCTGGTGAACGTCTACTCGGTCGGCAAGCCGGTCGCGGCGCTCTGCCTGCTGCTGCTCGTCGACCGGGGTCGGCTCGACCTCGACGACCCGGTGGCGGCCCACTGGCCCGGATTCCGCACTCCCGCCACGGTCCGCCAGGTGCTGAGCCACACCGCCGGCCTGCCGACCTTCCCGGTGGCCCGGCCCGCCGAGGCGGTCGCCGACTGGGAGCTGCTCTGCGCCGACCTGGCCGCCGCCGACCCGGAGTGGGAGCCGGGCAGCGTCGCGGGCGAGCACGCCTGGACGTACGGGCACCTGGTGGGCGAGCTGGTCCGTCGGGTCGACGGGCGGTCGGTGGGGCGGTTCCTGGCCGGAGAGATCGCCGACCCGTGGCGTCTCGACCTGGGCTTCGGCCTCGGGGCGGCGGACCAGCGGCGGTGCGCGGACCTGTCGTACGGCGATCCGGCCTGGCCGGTGCGGATGCTGGGTGAGCCGGGGTCGCTGCGGGCCCGGGCGCTGAGCAACCCACCCGGCGGCCTCGACCTGGCGATGGTCAACAGCCCGCTCTGGCGCGGCGCGCAGGTCCCGGCGGTCAACCTGCACGCCACGGCGTCCGCGCTGGCCCGGCTCTACGCGGGCCTGGCCGCCGACGGCACCCTCGACGGGGTACGCCTGTTCAGCCCCGAGCTGGTCGCCGAGGCCACCCGGATCCAGTACGACGGCCCGGACCTGGTGCTCGATCGCCGGGCCTGCTGGACGCTGGGGATGCAGCGCGAGCCGGACGGGAGCTGGGGCATGGGCGGGATCGGTGGCAGCAGCGCCTGGGCCGACCCGGAGCGGGGCTACGTCTTCGCCTACGCCACGGCGCACCTGGCCGACCACGACCGGGTGGACGAGCTGGTCGAGGTGCTCCACTCCTGCCTCTGACCTCGACGGCACCGTGACCCTGAGTCACGCGGGCCGGATCCCACGCACGGTGACGGCCAGGATCGCCCCGCCCCACCCCCTCAACCGCTCTGCTCTGCTGCCACCACGGCGACACCTGGATTGAGCAGGGCAGTCAGCCGGGGCGCCTCGGCGGCGTGACCCCCCCCGACCGTCACAGAGGGTTGCTGGCGCGGGAGTGGCAGCAGAGCAAAGCGTCCGAACAGGGTGCTCGGAGCAGGCGGCAGGCTCACGGTGGGCATACCCTCCGCGCCCGTCACCGCAGCCAGACCGGGTCGGCGCCGGGCACCTCCAGCGGCGGCGGATAGTCCAGCTTCCGGCGTACGTCGTCGGGGAGCCGCCACGGCTGGTGCACCGCCTTCCCCGCCACCGACGCCAGTTCGGGGATCCACCGCCGGACGTACCCGCCGTCGGGGTCGTACCGTTCGGCCTGGCGGACCGGGTTGAGGCTCCGGTACGGCCGGCTGTCGTTGCCGGTGCCGGCCACCCACTGCCAGTTGCCGGAGTTGTTGGCCACGTCCCCGTCCAGCAGCCAGCGGAAGAAGACGGCCACGCCGGGCCGCCAGTCCAGCCCGAGCACCTTCGTCAGGTAGCCGGCGGTGATCAGCCGGGCCCGGTTGTGCATCCAGCCCTCGGCGCGCATCTGCCGCATCCCGGCGTCGACGATCGGCATCCCGGTGCGCCCCTCGGTCCAGGCGGCGAGCGCGTCCGCGTCGTACCGCCAGTCCTCGGTGGCGCCGTGCCGGTAGGCGCTGGTGGAGATGTCCGGGAAGGCGGCGGTGACCTGGTAGTAGAAGTCCCGCCAGCAGAGCTGCCGGACGAACGGCCCCTCGGCGCCGCCGGCCCGGTTCGCCACGGCCAGCGGCGACAGGCAGCCGAACCGCAGGTACGGGCTGAGTCGCGAGGTCTCGTCGCCGGCCATGTCGTCGTGGATGTCGTCGTACCGGTCGAGGGTGGACAGCCACTGCGTCAGCCGGCGCTGCCCGACGCGCTCGCGCGACGGCGGCTCCCGCCGACTCACCCTTCGGCGGCGCGGCCAGCCGGCGGTTGAGCGAGTCGAGCTGCTCGTCGGTGAGGCCCAGTCCCCGGTCCTCGATCTGGATCAGCACGTAGTCGCGGATCCGGCGGCCGTCGGCGACCACCGTGGTGGTCGGCGGCGAGAAGCGGGTGGCGTTGTCGAGCAGTTCGGCGACCAGGCGGACCACGTCGTTGACGGCGTGGGCGGAGACCGAGATGTCGGTGTCGACGGTGCCGAACTCGATGCGGTTGTAGAGCTCGACCTCGGACTGGGCGGCCCGCAGGACGTCGACCAGCAGCGCGTCCTCGCGGCGGGGCACCGCGGAGTCGGCGCCGGCCAGGACGAGCAGGTTCTCGTCGTTGCGGCGCATCCGGGTGGCCAGGTGGTCGAGCTCGAAGAGCTGGGCGAGGCGCTTCGGGTCCTCCTCGCTGCGCTCGATCGCGTCCAGCTCGCCGATCATCCGGTCGACCAGCGTCTGACTGCGCCGAGCCAGGTTGAGGAACATCGCCGAGACGCTGGTACGCAGGGCGGCCTGTTCGGCGGCGACGCGGACCGCCTCGCGGTGCACGACGTTGAAGGCCAGCGCCACCTGGCCGACCTCGTCGCGGTTGCGCAACCGGATCGGGTCGCGGACCTGGCGCACGATCTCGTCCACGCCGCCCTCGCCGACGCTGCCCATGTTCTGCAGCCGCCGCACCGCGTCCGGCAGGTCGTGGTTGGCCACCGACAGCGCGCCCTCGCGCAGTCGCCGCAGCGAGTGGTTGAGCGAGCGGGCCAGCACCACGGCGAGCGACACGGCGATGATCAGGGTGAGCAGCACCAGCGCCGACTCGATCACGGCCTGCCGGATGACGTCGCTGCGGGCCTGCTCGGCCCGGTCGAGCAGGCGGTCCTGGAGCTGGATCTCGGCCCACCGCATCAGGTCGTTGACCGAGCCGATCGAGGCGCTCGCGTCGGCCGCGCTGACCAGTGGCTGCTGCCCCACCGAGCGGGTGATGTCGGCGGCCACCCGGTCGGCGAGGCCGACCGCGTCGCCGGAGACGGTGCCCTCGACCAGGGCCCGCTGGTCCGGGTCGGCGGCCAGGGAGAAGGAGACCAGCGCCTCCTGCTGGCCGGTCAGCGTGGTGACGAAGGCGGAGAACTGCTCCTCGTCGATCCGGCCGGCGCTGAGGGCGGTGTAGGCGACCGCCTCCTCCTCGGCGACGGCCGCCTTGGCGCGGCTGAACGCGGCCACCGCGCGGCGGGCGTCGGCGAGGCTCTCCTGCCCGGGGAGCTGGGCCAGGGCGTCGCCGTACGAGACGAGGTCGGTCAGGACGATGCCGTAGCGCAGGGTGGCCTCGGCCACCGGCATCTGCCGACGGTCGAGCACCTCCTGGCGGGTGCCGTTGAGCGTCTCCAGGTGATCGTCGATGACCTTGAGCCGGTCGCGGACGGCCGACGGGACCTCGCCGATCCTGCCGCGCTCGGCGCGGTACTCCGCGATCCGCTGGTCGGTGGCGCGGACCCGCAGGTTGTAGTCGTCGGCCTTCTGCTGCGGCGCGGCCAGGTAGCCGGCCGCCGCCATCCGTTCCTTGTGCAGGTCCTGGGTGAGTGCGGAGACGTCGACGGAGAGCGCGGTCAGCGACCGGATCCGGGTGGCGTCGTACGCGCCCTCACCGGTGGAGATGAGTCGGATAGTTGCCAGAGCAATGACCGCGGCGACCGGCACCACCAGAATGAGGGCGAGTTTGGAGCGGATCCGCGCGTCCCTCAGTCGGGGCAGCCGCCGCCCCCGGTCGCGCTGGGCGGCGTCGCCGATTTCGGGCAGGGTCGTCGGTCCGGTGCTCACGACATCGCCTCCGTCGTATCTTCCACGCCTGACCCGCCGACCCGTGCCTGGTGCAGCGGAGAGCGCCACGCGCGGCACGGCCGCGATTTCATCAGAGAAGATCGCGTTTGGGAAGCCGCAGTGAGGCAGGAAACGGTCAACCGACGGCCCCGTCACCTTTTGGCCTCATTGTCGCCCACGCTCTGAACAGGCATTGTCACTCCAGAGTGGCCGATCGCCTCTCCGGAGTGAGCGTCGGTAAATATCTGATGACCCCAACATGTGGGAAAGCCGTCCCGAAACCACTCCGGGCTTCCGCGCTTGACCGCGGGGCCCGGCATTGGCAAGGTTTTGCAGGCTTCGCGCACACCGTACGGCAGACAATCCCGTATCTCCACTGAGGACGGGCTAGCGGCGGTGACCGGGCAGCGCCCGCGCCGCACCTGGAGGACTGAGTTGAGCCCCATCCGCTCCGCGACCATCGTGGCGCTCGCATCGGCCGTACTGGCCACCACGCTCACCGGCTGTTCGTTCGGGGCGGGGCAGGAGGACACCGGCCCCATCGTCATCGCCGCGGACCTCGAACTCTCCGGCGCGGCGGCCCCGGTCGGCAAGGCGTACCAGCGCGCACTGGAACTGAAGATCGAGCAGTTGAACACGTCCGGCGCCCTGGGCAGCCGGAAGATCCGGCTCGAGGTGAAGGACAACCGTTCCGACGCCAGTGAGTCACTGCGGAACATCACCGACTTCAGCGGCGATTCCAAGGTCAGCGCGATCATCATGGGCGGTTGCAACGAATGCGCCGTCGGCGCCGTACTCGCCATCAACGAGAAGAAGATCCCGACCATCGCGCTCGCGCCGTCCAGCGCGATCTCCAACCCGGTCGCCGACCGGCGGTACGTCTTCAAACTGGCCCCCAACGCCGCCGACAGCGCCGCGGCGCTCACCACGGAACTGCGCCGAAAGGGCATCCGTAAGGTCGCCGTGCTGCACAGCGACGACGACTACGGCCGGGAGGGCCTGACCGCGCTGCGCGGCGAGTTCGACAAGGCCAGGATCCGGCTGGTCCGCAACGAGGCGGTGCGCGCCACCGACACCGACGTCAGCCAGCCGGTCCGCCTGCTCACCTCCGGCGAGGCGCAGGCGCTGCTGCTCTGGACCCCGCCGGAGCAGGCCTCCCTCGCCGCGACCAGCGCGCAGGAGGCGGGCTTCTCCGGGTCGCTCTTCCTCGACGCGGCCGCCGCCGGCGACCTCTTCCTCGGCAACGCCGCCCGGTCCACCGAGCGGGCCACCCTGATCTTCACCCAGACCATGGTGATCGACGACGTCATCGCCACCACCCCGGCCAAGGCGGCCCGGCGGCAGTGGTTCCAGGACTACACGGCCCGGTTCGGGGGCTACAACGGCTTCTCCTCCTTCGCCGCCGACGCCGTCCAGCTGATCGCCGACGCCGCGCTGCGGGCCGGCGGCCCGGCCGACCAGGTCAACCGGGACGGCATCCGGGACGTGCTGGAGACGTCCCAGATGGACGGGCTGTCCGGGCCGATCCGGATGACGCCGGACAACCACTCGGGGCTGATGCCCCAGGCGCTGACGACGCTGGTCGCCCGGGGTGGGCGCTGGCGGCTGGCCGGCTGAGGCGAGGTGTGGCCCGTCCCCGGCTCCGGGCGGTCCGGCTTGATCCCTGCGCCGGGGACGGTGGGCCACACCTCGGGCGATCTCGCAACTCCAACGGTTGACGTCGAGGTCAACGGTCGACGTGGGTCAGCGGGCGCTGGTGGTGGCGCGTACCCAGGGCAGGGCGAGGCGCTCGACCAGGGAGAGGGCGGCGTAGAGCAGGATGCTCATCGCCGCGATGAGCACGATCGCCGCCCAGGCGGTGGCGGTGTCCCCGATGCCGTTGTACTGCAGGATCTGGTAGCCGAGGCCCGGCTTGTCGGAGTAGAACTCGCCGATCACGGCGCCGATGGCGGCCAGCGGCATCGCCACCTTCAGCCCGACGAAGATCTGCGGCAGCGCGGCCGGGAAGCGCACCTTCCGGAACGCCTGCCACCACGAGGCGTTCAGCGACCGGGCCAGCTCGGCCAGGTCCGCCGGGGTGGTGGTGAGCCCGGTCGCGGTGGACAGCACGATCGGGAAGAAGCAGAGCAGGAAGACCATCGTCAGGATCGGTTTCTCGCCCCAGCCGACCGAGACCACCAGCAGCGGCCCCAGGGCGATCTTCGGCACCGCGTTGATCGCCACCAGCAGCGGCGCGAACATCCGCTCGGCCCGCCGGGAGGCGGCCAGCGCCATCCCGATCAGCACCCCGGCGGCGGCGGAGAGCACGAAGCCCAGCAGCGTCATCAGCGTGGTGATCCCCAGCGCCGGCAGCAGCACGTCGGCCGCCGCGGTCAGCGCCGCCCAGACGTCCTGCGGCGGCGGCAGGGACGCCGGATGGACCAGCTTCAACCCCGAGGTGACCAGCCACCAGACGGTCACCGCGATCACCAGGCCGAGCAGCGGCAGGCCGACCGTCGCCGGGCGTACCCCCGGGCGC
>NZ_JAEVHN010000085.1:0-15455 GCF_016803375.1 Micromonospora sp. 4G55 | reverse complement strand
GGCTGCCGGCCGGGCTGACGCTGGTCGGGCACCGAGGGAGCCGGTGAGGTGCAGACCCCGCTGGCCGGCGCCGCGGCGGCCGGGCTGCGGGTCGGCGACCGGGTGTGGTTCCGGCACGCCAAGGCGGGCGAGCTCTGCGAGCACGTCAACGAGTTGCACCTGGTCTCCGGTGACGAGGTGGTCGCCACCGTGCCCACCTACCGCGGCGAGGGGCACGCCTTCCTCTGACCGGGGCCGCCCGGCCGGGGCCGTCAGCCGGGTTGGACGGCCTCGGTGGCGTTCACGTGGCGATGCAGGTACTCGCGGATCAGCGCCTTGGCCTCGGCGAGGACCCGCTCGTCGCCCTCGGGCTTGCGGCGGAACGCCAGCTTGATCAGGGCGTCCGCGGCCTCGACGGCGATCTCCAGGCAGAACCGCAGCCGCGGTTCGTCGGTCATGCCGAACCGCTCGGTCAGCACCCGGGCCAACTGGTCGGCGATCACGCCGTTGTTGTCCCGCTGCTCATCGAGCAGGTGCAGGTCAACCACGTCGCCGAAGTGCAGGGTACGGAACCCCGGGACCGTCCGGTGCATCGTGATGTACTCGTCGATCCCCGCGTCGACGCCGTCCCACCAGTGGGTCAGGTCGTCCGAGGCGAACCGCTCGTCGAGCCGCTGCAGGTAGGACTCCATCGTGCGCAGGGTCAGCGCCTGCACGATCGCCCGCTTGTCCGGAAAGAACTGGTAGACCGACCCGATCGCCACCTCGGCACGTTCGGCGAGCAGCGTGGTGGTCAGTCCCTCGTACCCCACTTCGTCGACGAGTTCGGCACAGGCGTCCAACATCCGCTGGACCCGCGCGACACTTCGACCCTGCACCGGAACGCGGCGCAGCGGCCCGGTCGTGGCGGCTGGTGTGGACACTCGGCGCCACCCCCCTTCGACGGAAGAACATATCTGGTTGTCACGAGTCCGTGACTACCGGTACAACGAGCGGACCTCGATTGCGGTATTTACCAGGAACAACGTTCCTGATATGAAGTCAGTTCATATTCACGTCGAGGAGCGCGCCGATGGCCGGTACCGCCACCGCATGGTCCAACTGGGCCGGCAACCAGCACAGCATCGCCACCGCCATCCTGCGCCCCGCCACGCTGGACGGCGTCACCGAGGCCGTCCGGGACGCCGCCGCCGCGGGTGAACACATCCGGGTGGTCGGCAGCGGACACTCGTTCACCCCGATCGCCGTGGCCGACGGCCGGCGGATCGAGTTGACCAACCTGGCGACCGACGTCCGGGTCGACCGGGACCGCCGCCTGGTCACCGTGCCCGCCGGGATGACCCTGCACACGCTCAACGCACTGCTCGCCCGGAACGGGCTCGCGCTGCCCAACCTCGGCGACATCGACGCCCAGACCGTCGCCGGCGCGATCTCCACCGGCACCCACGGCACCGGAGCAGGATACGGCTGCCTGTCCACCTTCGTCACGGCGCTGACCCTGGTCACCGGCACCGGCGAGGTACTGCGCTGCTCCGCCGACGAGCAGCCGGACGTCTTCGCCGCCGCCCGCGTCGGGCTGGGCGCGCTCGGCGTGCTGGTCGAGGTGACCCTGCGCTGCGTCGACGCCTTCGTGCTGCGCGCCCACGAGCGCCCGGCGCCGCTGGACTCGGTGCTCGCCGAGCTGCCGACGCTGATCGACGCGCACGACCACGTCGAGTTCTACTGGTTCCCGTACACCGCGCGGGTGCAGGTCAAGACCAACGACCAGGTGCCCGCCGACGACCGGCCGCTGCCCCGGTGGCGCGGCTGGCTGGACGACGACTTCCTGGCCAACACCGTCTTCGCCGGGGCCTGCCGGCTGGGCCGCGCCGTGCCGGCGCTGGCCCCGACCATCAGCGCGGTCTCCGCCCGGGCGCTCACCGAACGCACCTACACCGGCCGCTCCGACACGGTCTTCTGCACCCCGCGCCGGGTCCGCTTCGTGGAGATGGAGTACGCCCTGCCGCGCGCCGCCCTGCCGACCGCGCTCGACGCGCTCCGGCGGATCGTCGACGGGCTGCCATTCAAGGTGCTCTTCCCGGTCGAGGTGCGGTTCACCGCCGCCGACGACATCTGGCTGTCGCACGGCTACGGCCGGGAGTCCGCGTACGTGGCGATCCACCAGTACGTCGGCATGCCGTACGAGCCGTACTTCCGGGCCTTCGAGCAGGTGGCGACCGACCTCGGGGGTCGGCCGCACTGGGGGAAGCTGCACTACCGGGACGCGGCGTCACTCGCCACGGCGTACCCCCGCTTCGCCGACTTCCTGGCGGTCCGCGACCGCCTGGACCCGGACCGGCTCTTCACCAACCCGCACCTGGACCGGATCCTCGGGTGAGCGCTCCCCGGGCGCCGAGGCGCCCGGGGGTCCGTCACTCGGCGGTGGTGGCCGCCTTCTTCGGGGCGGCCTTCTTCGCCGGGGCCTTCTTGGCCGCCGTCGCCTTGGCGGTGGTGGTCTTCTTGGCCGCGGTCGACTTGGCCGCGGCGGTCTTCTTCGCCGCCGTCGCCTTCTTGGCCGGGGCCTTCTTGGCGGCCGCCTTCTTCTTCGGCGCCGGACCCTTCGCCCGCTTCTCGGCCAGCATCTCGGAGGCCTGCTCGATGGTCAGCTCCTCCGGGGTCTGGCCCCGGCGCAGCGACGCGTTGAACTCGCCGTCGGTCACGTACGGCCCGAACCGGCCGTCCTTGATGACCAGCGGCTTCTCGGTCAGCGGGTCGACGCCCATCTCCCGCAGCGGCGGCGCGGCGGCGCGACGCTGGCGGGTCTTCGGAGCGGCCAGCAGGGCCAGCGCCTCGTCCAGCGTGACGGTGAACATCTTGTCTTCCGAGTCCAGCGAACGGAACTCGTCACCACGCTTGACGTACGGGCCGTAGCGGCCGTTGTTGGCGAAGACCTCGACCCCGTCGGGGGCGACCCCGATCAGCCGGGGCAGGCTGAGCAGCTTCAACGCCTCGTCGAGGGTGAGCGAGTCCGGCGTCTGCGAGCTCAGCAGCGAGGACTTGCGCTCGCCGCTGGCCACGTACGGGCCGAACCGGCCGGACTTGAGCAGGATCGGCTCGCCGGTGGCCGGGTCGTCGCCGAGCTTGCGCTCGCCCCCGCCGCCGAGGAACAGCTCGTGCACCTTCTCCGGGGTCAGCTCGTCGGGCGCCAACCCCTCGGGGATGGGTGCCCGGTCGCCCGGGGCGCCGCCCTCCTCGCCCTCCGCCTTCGGCGCGGGCTGCTCGCCCGGCACCGCCCGCTGCAGGTACGGCCCGAACCGGCCGACCCGGACGACGACCTCGCGGCCCTCGTCGTCGGTGAAGAGCGGGATCGAGTTGACGCTGCGCGCGTCGATGTCGGTGATGTTCTCGGTGACCAGCTTCTTCAGCCCGCCGGCGTGGGCGATGGCCTGGTCGCCAGTGCCGTTGGCGCTGCCGAAGTAGAAGGAGGTGAGGAAGTCGACCGCCGCGTGGCCACCGCCGGCGATCTCGTCCAGCTCGTTCTCCATGCTGGCGGTGAAGTCGTAGTCGATCAGGCGCGGGTAGTGCCGCTCCAGCAGCCCGATCACCGCGAACGCCAGGAAGGACGGGATCATCGCCTGGCCGCGCTTGGAGACGTACCCGCGGTCCTGGATGGTCTGCATGATCGACGCGTACGTCGACGGGCGGCCGATGCCCAGCTCCTCCAGCGCCTTGACCAGCGACGCCTCGGTGTAGCGCGACGGCGGCTGGGTGTGGTGGCCCTGCGCGGCCAGCTCGTCGGCGGTCAGCGGCTGGTCCTTGACCAGGGTGGGCAGCCGGCGCTCGGCGTCCTCGGCCTCGGCGTTCTCGTCGTCGCTCGACTCGACGTACGCCCGCAGGAAGCCCGGGTCGGTGATGGTCTTGCCGGTCGCGCCGAAGTCGGCCTCCTCCTGCGCGGAGGAGACGGCGCGGATGCGCACCGAGACACTGGAGCCGACCGCGTCGGTCATTTGCGAGGCGATCGTGCGCCGCCAGATCAGCTCGTAGAGCTTGAACTCCTCGGCCGACAGCTCCTTGGCCACCTCGCCCGGGGTGCGGAAGTTGTCCCCCGCCGGGCGGATCGCCTCGTGCGCCTCCTGCGCGTTCTTCACCTTGCCGGTGTAGCGGCGCGGCTCCGGCGGCACGCTGCGCTCGCCGTACAGCTCGACGATCTGCCGGCGGGCCGCCGCGATGGCGGTCTCCGACAGGTTCACCGAGTCGGTACGCATGTAGGTGATGTAGCCGTTCTCGTAGAGGCGCTGCGCGGTGCGCATCGTCTGCTGCGACGAGAGGCGCAGCTTGCGGGCCGCCTCCTGCTGGAGGGTGGAGGTGATGAACGGCGCGTACGGGCGGCGGCGGTAAGGCTTCTCCTCGACCCGGGTGACGGTGAACGGCCGTCCGTCGAGGCGGGCCGCCAGGCCCCGGGCGCCGCCCTCGTCCAGGTGCACGACGCCGGCACCGGCCCGGACCCGACCCGTGGTGGGCTCGAAGTCCTTGCCGGTGGCGATCCGGTCGCCGTTCAGCGCGACCAGGGTGGCGTTGAAGTTGCGCGGGCCCTCGCCGGCGTTCGCCACGGCGAGGGTGGCCAGGATGTCCCAGTACTCGGCGGTGCGGAAGGCCATCCGCTGGCGCTCCCGCTCGACCACGATCCGGGTCGCCACGGACTGCACCCGGCCCGCCGAGAGCTTCGGCATGACCTTCTTCCACAGCACCGGCGAGACCTCGTAGCCGTAGAGCCGGTCGAGGATGCGGCGCGCCTCCTGGGCGTCGACCAGGTCGCGGTCGATCTCGCGGGGGTTGGCCACCGCCGCCTGGATCGCCGGCTTGGTGATCTCGTGGAAGACCATCCGCTTGACCGGCACCTTGGGCTTGAGCGTCTCCACCAGGTGCCAGGCGATCGCCTCGCCCTCGCGGTCCTCGTCCGTCGCCAGGAAGATCTCGTCGACCTCCTTGGCCAGCTTCACCAGCTTGCTGATCTGCTGCTTACGGTCGGCGGAAACGACGTAGAGGGCGTGGAAGCCGTTGTCGACGTCCACCCCGAGCCGGGCCCACGCCTCGCCCTTGTACTTGGCGGGCACGTCGGCGGCGTTGCGCGGGAGGTCCCGGACGTGGCCGAAGCTGGCCTCCACGACGTATCCCGGGCCGAGGTAGCCCGAGATCGTCTTGGCCTTCGCCGGTGACTCGACGATGACCAGACGGGTGGTTCCAGCGTTGCTCGGCACGTCTCTCCCCGACCTCACTCCTGCTCCATGCCCGATTCGGGCCGTGTTGCACCCCACCGGACCACCGGCGGTCCGGATGTCCAACGTAACGCGCCGCCGGGGTTTCGGGTTTCGCGGGCGGCAAACAGCCTCCGCGCGGCGGGCGCCACGGCGCCGCGCGGGCTTCACGGGCCGGACGGCGCCACCGTACACCGTGGGTAGGGCCGGAGGCGGGCCACTGTGACGATGGCGGACCCTCGGCCGAGGGTCCCCGAGCCGTTTTACCGGCCGAGACGCCGCCCGGCTGTCCCCGATCGGACACCTCGTCGCCGCGCCCGCCTGACCCGCCCTGATCGACTCCGTTACGGCGAGCCGGCGCTGTCCCGGTGGCCCTGATGCCGCCACCTCGCCGGCCTGGAGTCGATCTTGCAGGCCCCCGCCTTCTTTCCTGAGCCGGTGGTCAGGCCGGGGTCGGCCAGGCCTCCGGCGGGGCAGCCGACGGCCGCTCGCCGACCAGCTCGGCCAGCCGGGTCAACCGCCGACGGCCGGCGATCCGGAAGGCCGGCCGGCCGTCGTCGGGCTCCGACACCGCCGTCGGCAGACCCACGGCGGCGAGCGCCGCCCGCACCGTCGGCCACCACGTCCTGGTCACCCGGCCGAGCCCGAGCAGGAACCCCGCGGGTCGGGCGGCCGGCGGCGGCCAGCCAGAGCCGCAACCGCCGACCGTTGAGATGGAAATGCGCGGGCGGACGCTTGCGGCCCGCGTCGACCAGCCAGGCCGTCGCCAGCGGCGCGAGGGTCCGCGCGTACGAGGTGCGCACGGCGTACCGCTGGTCCTCGGTCGCCTCCCAGCTCGCGGCCAGCCCCCGCAACCCCAGCTCGGCGACGAGCACGTGCACCCGCCAGGCGGCGTCGACCGCGATCGACAGTCGGGCCGTACGCCCCATCCGGCCCACCTCGCCGGGGCCGGCGAGCAGGCCGGCCAGGTCGGCGACGGACGGATCCGCCGCCTCGGTGCCGAACAGCGAGAGCTGGCGCACCGGTTCGGGGGGTGAGTCGGGAGGGGTCAGCGACACTCCGGAACCTCGTCGAAGGCCTGTTTGAGCTCTTCAGAGTTGAGCCGGCTGGTGTCCAGCGCGCTCGCGTCGTACTCCTTGGTGAGCGTCTCGACCGTGGCCTTGACGCCGTCGTAGAAGGTGCTGGCCTCGCCGGTGCCGAGCCCGTCGATGGTGTCGCGGGCCCGCCCGTACGCGTCCCGCACCTTCTCCAGGGTGGTCTGGAACCCCTTGGAGATCTCCTCGCCGTGCTCGGTCTCCGGGACACCGGCGTCGGCGACCCTGCGCCGGGCGGTCTCGCTGGCGTCCGCCGCGCCGGCGAAGAGCCGGACCAGGTTCTCCTTGGCCTGCGCCGGGGTGGTCTGCGCGGTCATCTGCTGGTCGGTGCTGCTGGTCAGCTTGCTGATCTCGGCCCGCCAGGGGGTGAGCGCCTCACAGACCGAGGCGGCCCAGGCCCGCGGGGTGGGCCCACCACCGCAGGCGGCGACGGCGAGCACGAGCGTGGCCAGGACCACCGTGAGCTTTCCGGCGGCTGACGCCCGGCACGTACGCATGCGTTGCAGCGTACGGCCTCCGCGCCGATGCGCCACCGCTCAGGTTTGCCGCCCTCGGGGCGCGGCGGACGGGTTCCCGGCCGGCGGTCGGCCGACCGGGAACCCACCGTCGCCTCAGGCGTTGACCGTCTCCGCCCGCTCCGGGCTGCCCGCGCCGGAGCCGTCGTCGGAGGAGTCCATCGCCACGCCCTTGCGCTTGCTGAACACCACCGCGGCCACCACGATCAGGGTCGCGACCAGCGCGATCGTCACCCGCAGCGCGGTGTTGCGGTCGTCGCCGACGCTCCACGCCACCACGGCCGGCGCGATCAGCAGCGAGACCAGGTTCATCACCTTGATCAGCGGGTTGATCGCCGGGCCGGCGGTGTCCTTGAACGGGTCACCGACCGTGTCACCGATGACCGTCGCGGCGTGCGAGTCGGAGCCCTTGCCCCCGTACGCGCCGTCCTCGACCAGCTTCTTGGCGTTGTCCCAGGCGCCACCGGAGTTGGCCAGGAAGACCGCCATCAGCGTGCCGGCACCGATCGCCCCGGCCAGGTACGCCGCCAGCGCGCCGGGCCCGAGGCCGAAGCCGACCGCGATCGGCGCGAGGATGGCCAGCAGACCGGGGGTCATCAGCTCGCGCTGCGCGTCCCGGGTGCAGATGTCGACGACCTTGCCGTACTCGGGGCGCTGGGTGCGGTCCATGATCCCGGGCAGCTCGCGGAACTGCCGGCGGACCTCCATCACCACGGCCCCCGCCGAGCGGGAAACCGCGTTGATGGCCAGCCCGGAGAAGAGGAAGACCACCGCCGCGCCGATGATCAGACCGACCAGGTTGCGCGGGTTGGACACGTTCAGCGAGTTGAGGATCTCGGTGCCGACGTCCCCGACCCCGGCGTCGGCGTACGCGGTGCGCAGGGTGTCGGTGTACGAGCCGAACAGCGCGGTCGCGGCGAGCACCGCCGTGGCGATCGCGATGCCCTTGGTGATCGCCTTGGTGGTGTTGCCCACCGCGTCCAGCTCGGTGAGGATCCGGGCGCCGTTCTCGTCGATGTCGCCGGACATCTCCGCCACGCCCTGCGCGTTGTCGGAGATCGGGCCGAAGGTGTCCATCGCGACGATCACGCCGACGGTGGTGAGCAGGCCGGTGCCGGCCAGCGCGACCGCGAAGAGCGAGAGCGTGATGGAGCTGCCGCCGAGCAGGAACGCCCCGAAGACGCCGGCGGCGATCAGCAGCGCCGAGTAGACCGCCGACTCCAGGCCGACGCTGATGCCGGCGAGGATGACGGTGGCCGCGCCGGTCTGCGAGCTCTTGCCGATGTCCTGCACCGGGCGCCGGTTGGTCTCGGTGAAGTAGCCGGTCAGCGCCTGGATGGCGGCGGCCAGCACGATGCCGATGACGACCGCGCCGATGGCGACGATCCGGGGGTTCTGGTCGACGTCGGTCAGCCCGCCCTCCAGCTCGGCGAAGGTCGCCGGCAGGTAGGCGAAGGCGGCGATCGCCACCAGCACCGCCGAGATCACCGCGGAGAGGTAGAAGGCCCGGTTGATCGCGGTCAGGCCGTTGCGGTCCGAGACGCGCAGCCGGGTGATGAAGACGCCGACGATCGCGACGAGGACACCGATGGTGGAGATGATCAGCGGGAAGACCAGGCCGTCCTCGCCGAACGCCGCGCGACCCAGGATCAGGGCCGCGACCAGGGTCACCGCGTACGACTCGAACAGGTCGGCGGCCATGCCGGCGCAGTCGCCGACGTTGTCGCCCACGTTGTCCGCGATGGTGGCCGCGTTGCGCGGGTCGTCCTCGGGGATGCCCTGCTCGACCTTGCCGACCAGGTCGCGCCGACGTCGGCGGCCTTGGTGAAGATGCCGCCGCCGACCCGCATGAACATGGCCAGCAGGGCGGCGCCGAAGCCGAAGCCCTCCAGCACCGTCGGCGCGTCGCCCTTGAAGAGCAGGACGACCATCGCGGCGCCGAAGAGGCCGAGCCCGACGGTGAGGAAGCCGACCACGCCGCCGGTGCGGAAGGCGATCTTCATGGCGGCCTCACGCCCGCCCTGCGCCTCGCGCGCCGCCGCGGCGACCCGCAGGTTGGCGCGGGTGGCCAGCCACATGCCGGCGCCACCGATGGACGCGCTGAACAGGGCACCGACCACGAAGAACGCCGACCGGCCGAGCTTCACCGCCAGCTCGCTGCCGTCGGTGTCGTGCACCGGGAGCAGGAAGAGGAGCACGACGGCGACGACGACGAAGATCGCCAGCGTCCTGAACTGCCGGAGCAGGTAGGCGGAGGCGCCCTCCTGTACCGCTCCGGAGATCTCCTGCATGTTGGTGGTGCCCTTACCGGCTGCCAGCACGGCCTTGGTCAAGGCGGCGGCGAAGACGAGTGCCACCAGCGCGATCACCGCGGCGATGACGACGTACGTCAGGTTTCCTCCGGAAAGGGACAGCGCGCCGCCATCGGCGGCCAAAGTCCCGGACATCTATGTCCTCCTGTACCGAACACTGTCGCGCCGGCCAGCGGACGCACTGACCCGACGCCTGGATGCGGTTGCGCAAGCGCACCAACCCACCCCACCGGACCAGCGATGAACGCACATACCCGCTGGTTGCGGGAAGGATCACTTGCTGACAACCCCGGTACTGTAGCCCCGTGCAGTGTTGGAGGTCACATCCGGGGGACACCGTGTCCGGATGATCTTTGTAACTGTGTTATGAGGAAGAATCTGATATAGGAGCCCATCAGCACGTCGAGGCCGCAACCCCGAAGGGTCGCGGCCTCGATGACGCAGAGTGCGCAGGTCAGCGGCCGACCGGCCACACCATCCGGACCTCGGTGCCGACGCCCTCGTCGACCGGGCGAACCTGGAGGTCCTCCACGAAACCGGCGAGCAGGGCGAAGCCGACACCGGTGGTCAGCGCCTCGTCGGTCAGCGACTCGTTGGCCAGGTCGTCGGCGTTCAACGCGGCCAGCCCGATGCCGGCCTCGATCGGCGCCCGATCCACCACCCGCACCGAGTACGCCCCGGCGTCGGACATCTCCACCAGCACCGGGTCGGGCAGCCCGTACTGCCGGTGCAGCGCGACCGCCCGGGTGCACGCCTCACCGATGGCCAGCCGCACCTCGTCGAGCAGGTTCTCGCGCACCCCGGCCCGGCGGGCCACCGCGACGCCGACCAGGCGGGCGGTGCGCACGTGCACCGGAGCCGGCGAGAAGGAGAGTCGGACCGTCGCCATCACGCGCCGGCGCCGGTGGGGTCCGCCGCGATCGCCGCCTCGACCGTGGGGTGCAGCGGGAACACCTGGTCCAGCGCGGTGATCCGGAAGATCTTGAGCAGCGGCTCCTTGTCGCAGACCAGGGCGAAGGAGCCACCGGCCGAGCGGAGCCGCTTGAGGGCACCGACCAGCACGCCGAGGCCGGTCGAGTCGAGGAAGTCCACCCGGCCGAGGTCGACGACCACCCGCCGGGAGCCACCGTCGATCAGCTCGAGAAGCCGTTCGCGCAGGCGGGGGGCGGTGTAGACGTCCACCTCACCGCCGACCTCGAGCACCGTGTGCTCCCCCACGGTGCGGGTCGCCAGCGACAGCTCCATCAGTCCCTCCTCCGAGAGCCGTAAACTCTCCTGGGCATCTAACCATCCCCGCCGCGACGGCCTCTGGCCACCGGCGGAGGCTTCTCCTTACCCACGCCCGGAGTTGTTCACCTCCGAACACCAGTGCGAGAGTGCAGGACGTGAATCCCGCAGCCACCGTATCCGCAGGTCCCGGCCCCGGGCGACCGCCGACGGCGCGCCGGGCGACCTGCTGCGCCGGCTGCGCGCCCGGCACGGCGACGATCCGGTCACCCACGTCGAGCGGGTCCCGGCCCGACCCGGCGAGCCGGCCCCCTGGCCGCGGTGGGCTCCCGAGGACCTGCGGGCGGCGTTCGCCCGACGCGGCGTGGTCGCGCCCTGGCGGCACCAGGCCGAGGCGGCCGAGCTGGCGTACGCGGGGCAGCACGTGGTGGTGGCCACCGGCACGGCGTCCGGCAAGTCGCTGGCCTACCAGCTGCCCGCGCTGGCCACCCTGCTCGCCGACCCCAGGGCCACCGTGCTCTACCTGGCCCCGACCAAGGCGCTCGCCGCCGACCAGCTCCGCGCCGTCGCCGGCCTGGAACTCGACGGGGTACGCCCCGCCACCTACGACGGGGACACCCCGCGCGCCGAGCGGGAGTGGATCCGCCGGCACTCCCGGTTCGTGCTGACCAACCCGGACATGCTGCACCACGGCATCCTCCCCGGGCACGCGCACTGGTCCGGCTTCCTGCGCCGGCTGGCGTACGTGGTGATCGACGAGTGCCACACCTACCGGGGCGTGTTCGGCTCGCACGTCGCGCACGTGCTGCGCCGCCTGCGCCGGCAGTGCGCGAAGTACGGCCGTACCCCCGTCTTCGTGCTGGCCTCGGCGACGTCGGGCGACCCGGCGACGGCGGCCGGGCGGCTCACCGGCCTGCCGGTGGCGGCCGTCACCGAGGACACCTCGCCGCGCGGCGGGGTGACCTTCGCGCTCTGGGAGCCGCCGCTGCTCCCCGATTCCTCGGGCGAGGTCGCGGACCTCGCGCCGGTCCGCCGGTCGGCGTTGCGGGAGACCGCGGACCTGCTCGCCGACACGGTCGCCGAGGGGGTCCGCACGCTGGCCTTCGTCCGCTCCCGCAAGGGCGCCGAGGTGGTGGCGGCGAACGCGCGGCGGGCGCTCGACGAGGCGGTGCCCGGGCTCGGCGACCGGGTGGCCGCCTACCGGGCCGGCTACCTGCGCGAGGAGCGGCGTGAGCTGGAACGCGCCCTGCTCCACGGCGACCTGCTCGGCCTCGCCTCCACCAACGCGCTGGAACTCGGCGTCGACCTGGTCGGGCTGGACGCGGTGCTGATCTGCGGCTGGCCGGGCACCCGGGCGTCGCTCTGGCAGCAGGCCGGCCGGGCCGGTCGCTCCGGCGACGAGGCGCTGGCGGTGCTGGTGGCCCGGGACGACCCGCTCGACACCTATCTGGTGCACCACCCGGAGGCGCTGTTCGGGCGCCGGTCGAGGCCACCGTGCTCGACCCGGCCAACCCGTACGTGCTCGCCCCGCAGCTCGCCTGCGCGGCGGCGGAGGCCCCGCTCACCCCGGCCGACCTGGACCTCTTCGGCGACGGGGCGAAGGAGGCCGTCGAGGAACTGGTCGCGGCGGGGGCGCTGCGGCAGCGGCCGACCGGCTGGTACTGGCGGCACCGGGAGCGGCCCGAGGTGGACCTGCGCGGCGAGGGCGGCGCGCCGGTCTGCGTGGTGGAAGCCTCGACCGGACGGCTGCTCGGCACCGTCGACGGCGGCTCCTCGCACTTCCTCATCCACCCCGGTGCGGTCTACCTGCACCAGGGCGTCTCGTACGTGGTCGACTCGCTGGACCTGGCCGACGGGTGCGCGCTGGTGCACGCCGAGGAGCCAGACTGGTCCACCCACGCCCGCGACGTCACCTCGCTGTCGGTGGTGTCGGTCCGCTCCTACGTGGACGCCGGGCCGGTCGGGCTCTTCCTCGGCGAGGTGGACGTGACCAGCCAGGTGGTGTCGTACCAGCGGCGGCGGATCGCCTCCGGGGAGGTGATCGACACTCGACCGCTGGACCTGCCGGCCCGGGAACTGCGCACCGTCGCGGTCTGGTTCACCCTCTCCCCGCAGTCGCTGGCGCTCGCCGGGGTGGAGGCGGCCGACGTCCCGGGGGCGCTGCACGCCGCCGAGCACGCCGCGATCGGGCTGCTGCCGCTGATGGCCACCTGCGACCGCTGGGACATCGGCGGGCTCTCCACCGCCGTGCACCCGGACACCGAGACCCCGACCGTCTTCGTCTACGACGGTCACCCGGGCGGGGCGGGCTTCGCCGAGCGGGCGTACGGGACGGCGGCGGCCTGGCTGCGCGCCACCCGGGACGCGATCGCCGAGTGCGGCTGCGAGGCGGGCTGCCCGTCCTGCGTGCAGTCGCCGAAGTGCGGCAACGGCAACAACCCGCTCTCCAAGCCGGACGCCGTCCGGGTCCTCGACGTGGTCCTCGCCAACCTGCCCCGCGACGCCGAGCCGTCGCCGGCCCTGCCCTCCGGCGGCGTTGCGTCCGGGTCGGGTGCAGGTGCACCGGCGGCGGTCGCCCCGTCGGCCGCCTCGGCCGCAACCGACCTGCCGACCGCCCCGGCCGCGACCGTCGGTTCGCCGGTCGACGTTCCGGCCGCGCCGCTCCTACCGCGTCAGGACGATCGAACGGACGCACGGTCGGGCACGGACGCCGACGTCACGCCGGGCGCGAGCTGAGCCCGTTCGCTTTTCGGGATACGTGCATGACCCATCCGGCCGGTGGGCATTGATGAATGGGAGCGCTTCCATGGCTGGCCCTCGGTCCGTCGGCGGCGCTCAGCACGCCAGCCGACCCGTCGTTCCCGCACCGGAGGAGGAGCCGTGGCCGACACCATCGCCGAGACCGTCGACCTGCTCTACACGATCGACCAGGAGAAGCTCACCCCCGACCAGCAGATCGCCCTGGGCACCGCGCTGGCCAGCCTGGCGCAGGCGGAACGCCTCGAACAGATCAACGAGCGGCTGCGCGGCATCCACCAGGTGCTCCACGCCTGGGCGCTGAAGGCGACGGTCGAGGGCGGACGCTGAGCCGCAGGTTGTGCGAGACTCCGGCGAAAACTTCGGAGGAGATATACATGCAGCTCGACAACTTGCAGACGCAGCACCAGTTCCACGTCCGGCAGCGGATCCGGATGATGGTCAACCAGTACGAGGTCCGCGCCGTGGCCCCGGACGGCACCGAGGGAGAGCTGCTGGCGTTCGCGCAGCAGAAGCGGCTCGCCTTCAAGGAGCAGGTCACGATCTACACCGACGACTCGAAGCAGCAGCCCCTGCTCGGCTTCAAGGCGCGGCAGCGGCTCGACCTCGGCGCCACGTACGACGTCACCGACGCGGCCGGCAACTCGATCGGGCTGTTCCGCAAGGACTTCGCCCAGTCGCTGCTGCGCTCGACCTGGCACGTCGAGCAGCCCGGCCTGCCGCAGATCACCGGTCAGGAGCGGAGCATGCCGGTGGCGCTGCTGCGCCGGTTCGTGGACTCGCTCTCCTGGCTGCCGTACCACTTCGACTTCGTCGCCGGGGGCCAGCCGGTCTTCACGGTGGTCAAGAAGTGGGGCCTGCGCGACAAGTACGTCGTCGAGGTGCAGAACCCGCAGGTGGACCGCCGCCTGGTGATCGCCATGGCGATCGGGCTGGACGCGCTGCAGGGCCGCTGACCCGCCGACGGGCCGGGTGCGCGTCCTGCGCGCGCCCCCGGCCGTCTTGTCGGGGCTGCGGCGGCGCACTCTTGCCGGGTCGCCGCCACCCGCTGCCCGCGAACCGGCCCGCTGCCACGGGCAGGGCCCGGCTCAGCCCTGCCACCGGCGGCGCCGACACCCGGCGGAACTCGCGAATGGCCGGCGTACCCGCCCGGGTTGTCGCCCCGCGGACGCGGCAAGATCATCGCCAGTCCCAGGCGACCCGACCCGAACAGTCAGTCGCGGATCGGGCCGGCGCGGGAGGTGGCCGTGGCGGTCCGCCGGAAACCCGGCAGCGGGGTCACCGGCACCTGAACGGTCACCAGCACGTCGAGGCCGTCCAGGTGGCAGCCGGCCAGCCGGGCACCGTTGGCCCGGGCGATCTCGGCGGCCGCGGCGCAGGCCACGCCGTCCCCGTCCAGCGCCGGCCCGCCCCGGCGAGCGCCGCGAAGTCGGCACCGACCCGAGCCTGGTGCCGGGCCGTCCGGGCGGTGCCGATCGCCGCACCGAAGACCCCGACCAGGACGAACACCAGGCCGACGACGAGCAGGCACACCGTCGCCCCGCCTCGGTCGGACACACCGGGCCGTCCCGGCGTCACGGCCGCGCCCCGGGCGAGCCCGGCTCGACGGCGGCGACCGTGGTGGCCGACACGGTGATCCGGGGTAGTCGCGCACCGAGCGCCCGGACGGGCGCCCGAACGGTGGCGGTGACCCGCTCGCCGGTCACCGACACCGAGACGACCGCACCCGGGGGTGCGATCCGCGTCCCGGCCGCCGTGCCGCTCTCACCTCGGGAGGCGGCGAGTGCCGCCTCCCGGGCCGCGTCCAGGCAGGCGGCCTTCGTGGTGACCGCGTCGACCGCGCTGAGGCCGGCGAGCAGGAGCAGCAGCAGCGCCGGCAGGCCGGCCGCAAGCTCGGCGGTGAACGAACCGCGGTCACGACCGGCCGGCCGGCGCCGGCTCACTTCAACGCCCGGTCGATGACCGCGGTCAGGGCGGACTGCACGTTGCCGGACGTGAGCACCTTGAGCAGGATGCCCGCGAAGGCGACCGCGGCGAGCGTGCCGACGGCGTACTCGGCGGTGTTCATCCCGGCGTCCCCCCGGAGCCGGGCGAGGAGTCTGCGCACTGGCGTGTCCCTTCTCGATGGTTTCTCAGAGCACGTCGCCGAGGACGGCGACGATCACCGGCACCAGGCCGGCGAGAATGAAGGCCGGTAGGAAGCAGAGCCCCAGCGGCAGCACGATGAGCACACCGGCCCGGCGGCCGACGCCTCGGCGGCGATGGACCGGTCCGCCCGCAGGTCGTCCGGCGACCCGGGTCAGCGCCCCGGCGAGCGCGGCTCCACTGCGCGAGGTG
>NZ_JAEVHN010000084.1:0-15672 GCF_016803375.1 Micromonospora sp. 4G55 | reverse complement strand
CGACCCGGTTGACCACGCGGGTCTGGTCGTCGGCCCCCGGGAACGCGCCCCGCGCGCCGGGGACCGCGCCCGCGGCGGCGCCGGCCGGGGCGTCGTCGTCCTCGTCGGCGTTCTTGCGCCGCATCCAGAGCAGCACGATCGTGCCGACGCCGGCCGCGACCAGCAGGCCGCCCAGCAGGATGATCAGGAAGGAGCTGAAGCCGCCGCCGTCTTCGTTGGCTGCCGCCTGGGCCTGCGCGGTCGCTCGGCGGTCTCCTCCGTGGATTCGTCGGTCGCCTCGTCGGTGGGCAGCGGCTCCTCGGTCGCCGACGGCGTCGCGCTCGGCGAGACCTCGACCTTGATCGCGAGGGCGATCCGCTGGCCGGTCAGGCTCTGCCCGGCGCTCGCGTTGAGCGTCTTGGTCGCGACGACGTTGTCCTTGCTCGCGCCGAGATCGATCCGGCCTGGACTGATCGGCTGCGAGCTGGAGCCGGAGAAGCGGTAGTTGCCGCTGCCGTCGCTGGTGGTCTGGTACTGGTGGCCCTGCGAGTCGCGCAGCATCACCACGGCGTTGGGCACCGCGTCGCTGTTGGCGGCCACCACCACCTTGCCGGAGATCGACTTGACGGTCTGCGTCTCCTGCGGCGCGGTGGTCGTCGGTGCCGCCTTGGCCTTCACGGTCACGCTGAGCCGCTTGGAATCACCCTCGACGCGCACGCTCGCCTGAGTCCCGTTGGCCGCCGGCGCGTCGCCAGCCGCTGAGAGGGTCACGGTCACCGACTTGGGCCCCGGGATCAGGCCGCCGAAGTTCACCTCCCCGCAGCCACGGGTGCAGCTGACGCCGTCCGGAAGGCCGGTGACGCTAAGGTTCGTTTTCTCTTCGTCGCCGTCGGGCGCGACCTCGACAGTGATGCGGCTACTACCGCCAGCGTCGATGGTGACCGAGCTGTCCGATGAGGTGATCTTGGCTGCGAGGGCCGGTGTGGCGGGGACGGTGAGCAGGGCGCCGGCAACCAGCGCTACGACCACACCGGCCCGCTGCTTCCAGGCACGTCGGTGTGTTGACACGTCCACCGCCTTCCGGACTGACTTCCCGGGCCGGGTGGGCCCGGAATCATCACGGTACGAATACGCCGTCGGCAACTATGCCTTGTCTGACCGGATCAGCGCGACCCAGGGCCAGCGTCGCGGCCTCCGCCAACGAGTCGTATCGTCCCGTCGTGTCCTCTCCGCACATTAAGTCCGCCGCGGTCGCGGCGGCGTTGTCGGCGCTCGACGAGGGGCGTACGCCCGAACGGCCGGTGTACCGAGAGGCGGTCCGTGCCTTGTTGACCGCCCTCGCGGAGCGCGCCCCCGGCCGATCGGTGGAGGTGCGTGTCCCACCTTACGGTGCAGTTCAGTGCCTTCCGGGCCCCCGACACACCCGGGGCACCCCGCCGAACGTGGTGGAGATGGATCCGGCGACCTGGCTGGCGCTGGCGACCGGACGGCTCTCGTGGGCGGAAGCCGTCACCGAGGGTCGCGTACAGGTGAGTGGGAACCGGGCGGACCTCTCCGCGCATCTACCCCTCTAGCAGCGGCTCCACGGCCCTTGTGGTGACGCGCTGGAGCCAAATCGTGACTATCTGTATCGACTGCCATTCGCGTACACTGTCAGGCGACGACAGTGGTCCCGGCCGAGGAGCGCGGATCAGCACCTCTGATTCCGCCAGGCCAGTCCAGACCAGCATGAGGGAGCGGCAGGGTGCCCCGAGGCGACGGCCGGCTGAGCCACGACCTTGATCCCCAACGACCCGGCCCGCAGGACGCCTGTGGCGTCTTCGGTGTCTGGGCCCCCGGCGAAGAGGTCGCCAACCTGACCTACTTCGGCCTCTACGCGCTCCAGCACCGGGGCCAGGAGGCCGCCGGCATCGCGGTGAGCGACGGTTCCGGCGTCGTGGTCTACAAGGATCTCGGTCTGGTGGCCCAGGTCTTCGACGAGCCGACGCTGGCGAGCCTGCGCGGCCATGTCGCGATCGGGCACGCCCGTTACTCCACCACCGGCGGCTCGACCTGGGAGAACGCCCAGCCGACCATCCGGTCCACCACCTCCGGCACGACCATCGCGCTGGCCCACAACGGCAACCTGGTCAACACCGCCGAGCTGCAGAAGGAGGTCGCCGAGCGGGGTCTGGTCGCCGACGGCGCCACCAACGACACCTCGCTGGTGACCATGCTGCTGGCCAGCCGCCCCGACCTGTCCGTGGAGGCCGCCGCGCTGGAGGTGCTGCCGCAGCTGCGGGGCGCGTTCAGCTTCGTCTTCATGGACGAGTCGACGCTCTACGCGGCCCGCGACCCGCACGGCGTACGCCCGCTGGTGCTCGGCCGGCTGGAGCGCGGCTGGGTGGTGGCCAGCGAGACGGCCGCGCTGGACATCGTCGGCGCCAGCGTGGTCCGCGAGGTCGAGCCGGGTGAGCTGATCGCCATCGACGCCGACGGGCTGCGGTCGGCCCGGTTCGCCGCGCCGGAGCCCAAGGGCTGCCTCTTCGAGTACGTCTACATCGCCCGCCCGGACGCCACCATCGCCGGGCGCAACGTGCACTCCGCCCGGGTGCAGATCGGCCGCCAGCTCGCCAAGGAGCACCCGGTCGAGGCCGACCTGGTGATCCCGGTGCCGGAGTCCGGCACGCCGGCCGCGATCGGGTACGCCGAGGAGTCCGGCATCACCTACGGCGCCGGCCTGATGAAGAACCCGTACGTCGGGCGCACCTTCATCCAGCCGTCGCAGACCCTGCGCCAGCTCGGCATCCGGCTCAAGCTCAACCCGCTGCGGGAGAACGTGCGGGGCAAGCGGCTGGTGGTGGTCGACGACTCGATCGTGCGCGGCAACACCCAGCGGGCCATCGTGCGGATGCTGCGCGAGGCGGGCGCGCTGGAGGTGCACGTGCGGATCTCCTCTCCGCCCGTCAACTGGCCGTGCTTCTACGGCATCGACTTCGCCACCCGGGCCGAACTGCTGGCCAACGGGCTGGACAACGAGGGCATCCGGCGGTCGATCGGCGCGGACACCCTCGGGTACGTCTCACTCCCGGGTCTCATCGCCGCGACCGAGCAGCCCAAGACCCGGCTCTGTCGTGCCTGCTTCGACGGGGAGTACCCGATCGAGCTGCCGGCCGGGAACCTGATCGGCAAGCACGTGCTCGAAGGAGTGGGGCGGCGGGTCACGAACCAGCCCTCCGCCGACCTCGGGCACACCGCCCCATCGCTCGTCGCCACTCCCGGCGGCGCGACCGTCCACCCGTAGCACCACCGGCGCCGCCCGGCACCCCGAGTGGCACCGAGAACCAAAGGGGAGAACCGTGACGCACGTGTCCGAGCGCAGCGGCGCAGGAAGCAGCCCGACGGGCGCCGGCGGCGACCGCCAGCCCTGGACGGCCGGCTCCGGCCGCGCGGCGCGCAAACGCTCGGTCTCGTACGCGGACGCCGGTGTGTCGATCGAGGCGGGCGACCGCGCGGTCGAGCTGCTGAAGTCCAAGGTCAAGCAGACCCGGCGGCCGGAGGTCATGGGCGACCTCGGCGGCTTCGCCGGCCTGTTCCGCCTGGACACCAAGAAGTACAAGAACCCGATCCTGGCCTCGTCCACCGACGGCGTGGGCACCAAGCTGGTGATCGCGCAGCAGATGGACATCCACGACACGGTCGGCATCGACCTGGTCGCGATGGTCGTCGACGACCTGGTGGCCTGCGGCGCCGAGCCGCTGTTCCTGCTCGACTACATCGCCACCGGCGAGGTCGTGCCGGACAAGGTCGCCGAGATCGGCGCCGGCATCGCCGACGGCTGCCGGTACGCCGGCTGCGCGCTGCTCGGTGGCGAGACCGCCGAGCACCCGGGTGTGCTGCGCCCCGACGAGTACGACATCTCCGCGACCGGCGTCGGCGTGGTGGAGGAGAGCGACATCCTCAGCCCGGAGCGGGTCGAGGTCGGCGACGTGGTGATCGCCATGCGCTCCTCGGGCCTGCACTCCAACGGCTACTCCCTGGTCCGGCACGTGCTGCTCGGCGCGGGCCGGATGCGGCTGGACGTGGTGATCGAGGACTTCGGTCGGCAGCGCACCCTCGGCGAGGAGCTGCTCACCCCGACCAAGATCTACGCGCAGGACTGCCTCAAGCTGATCGCCGAGGCCGAGGTGCGGGCGCTGGCCCACGTCACCGGCGGCGGCATCCCGGGCAACCTGGTGCGGGTCCTGCCGGAGCACGTCGACGCGGTGGTCAACCGCTCCACCTGGAAGCCGCAGCCGGTCTTCGACCTGATCCAGTCCAAGGGCCGGATCGAGGACCCGGAGATGGAGGCGACCTTCAACATGGGCGTCGGCATGTTCGCGATCGTCTCGGCCGAGGACGCCGACCGGGCGCTGGCCACCCTGACCGGCCGCGGCGTCGACGCCTGGCAGGCCGGCGAGATCATCGAGGGTTCGGGCAACGTGCAGATGATCGGGCAGCACACCCGCGGGTGATCACACTGCGTTGATCATCCGGGCACCTGATCAGGGCTTCACCCGAGTGGCCATCGCCGCCTAGCCTGAAGGGTCTCAGGCACGGGGGAGGAGGGCCGATGGCTGCTCGGGCACAGTCCGTGACGGGAATGCAGGGTGTCGCCCCGGTTCCCTCGTACGTGGTGATGCAGCCGACGACCCTCTGCAACCTGGACTGCGTCTACTGCTACCTGCCGTTCCGCGCCGTCGACCGGCGGATGCCGGTGGCGGTGGCGGAGGCGGTCGCCGCCGCCGTCGGCCCGTGGGCGGCCACCGGGCGGTTCTCGGTCGTCTGGCACGGCGGTGAGCCGCTCGCGGCCGGCCGGGAGCACCTGGCCGCCCTGATGGCCCCGTTCGGGCCGCAGGTGGAGCACCACGTCCAGACCAACGCCACGCTGATCGACGACGCCTGGTGCGCGTTCTTCGTCGAGCACGGGATGCGGGTGAGCGTGAGCGTGGACGGCCCCCGGGAGCGCAACGGCGACCGGGTGACCCGGGCCGGGCAGCCGGCGTACGACCGGATCGTGCGCGGAGTGGCGGCGCTGCGCCGGCACGGCCTGCCGTTCTCGGCGCTCGCCGTGGTGAGCCGGCCCGCCCCCGGCTACGCCACCGACCTGTACGACTACTTCCTCGACCTCGGCTGCGACGTGCTCGGCGTCAACATCGAGGAGACCGAGGGGGTCAACACCCGGGGCAACGCGCACGACGCGGCGACGGTGACCGCGTTCTGGGCGGAGCTGGTCGCGGCCTGGCGCCGGGCGCCCCGCATCCACCTGCGGGAGGTGGAGTGGTCGCTGCGCTACGCCGCGGCGGTGCTGGACGGCGCAGCCGACGACCTGCTGCCCCGGCAGCTCGACCCGATCCCCACGATCGGCCACGACGGCTCGGTGACCGTGCTCTCGCCCGAGCTGGCCGGCTTCACCCACCCCCGCTACGGCGACTTCAGCAGCGGCAACGTGCTGGCGACCCCGCTGGCCGAGATCCTGGCCGGCGCGGCGGGCACGCCGTGGGTCGGCGAGTTCCTGGCCGGGGTCGAGGCGTGCCGGTCGTCCTGCCCGTACTTCGGCTTCTGCGGTGGCGGCCACGCGGCCAACCGTTACTTCGAGCTGGGGCGTTTTGACGGTACGGAGACCGAGCACTGCCGCAACAGCAAGATCCGCCTATTGGAGGGAGTGTTGGAGCATGCCCGAGACCACGAGTCACCGGCAGCCTGAGCACGTCGGGAGAGGTGCCGTCGATCCGGTCGTGGACCGGGTCCGGCAGGCCGCCCCGGGGCTTACCGCCCTGCTCCACGAGGCCGAGGCTGCGCGTCGGTCCCGGGCGGAGGTGGCGGGTTCCGACGGGGCCGGCGCGGTCTGCGCCTGGAACCACTTCGAGAACATCCCGACGTTCTACAACTGGAACAACCGCCCGCGCTGAACAGGCCGCGATCAGGGACCTGCCGGCCGGCCGAAGAGCGTTCCGGCGGGGCAAGGTCCCTGATCGTCGGTCGTGGCGCCGCTTCTGTCGGGCACATGCGTGAGCACGCGGGGAGTTACCGCGTGCTCAGATGCGACCGGAGGTCAGCGGGTTGGAGGAACCCAGGGATCCGGGTCGTCGTCCGCGTGATCCTCATCATCGTCGTCGACATACTCTTTGTAGTCGTCGTCGAAGTTGTGCTCAGACTTACCAGCACCCGCCAGTTCGCGCTGCAAGGCGGTGAGGTCGGTGTTCGGGGAGTGGTACTTCAACTCCCGGGCCACCTTCGTCTGCTTGGCCTTAGCACGGCCGCGCCCCATGGCTCGACCCCCTCGCACAGAATGCGGGGCAGCCCGAAGGCGGGCCCCGATGACGTCAGGCATCTCTCGTGGCTCTTACGGTACATGGGGATGCCACCGTTCGGCACCTCGGGTTACCGTCAGCCGGCCCTGCGCGTCGCAGCGATCCGGCCGTCACCGAGTGTACCCGGTAAGGAGCGGATGCCGGGGCCGGCCGTGACACCGGACAGATCGTGACGAACTCCCCGAATAGAGCTTACTCGGGGGTGCCCCGGGGCGCGGGGCGGTGCCCGCACCCCGGGGGCCGTCGTCAGCGCAGGAGGATGGTGCGCAGCCGGCCCACGTCGGCCATCCGGCGCTCGGCCAGCCGGTCGGCGGCCACCGCCGGCGGCACGCCCTCGTCGTCGGCGAGCTGCAGGATCTCCCGGGTGGTGTCGTAGATCTTCGTGGCGCGCAGCTTGGCCCGCTCGAAGTTGAAGCCCTCGATCTCGTCGGCGACCTGGATCACGCCGCCGGCGTTCACCACGTAGTCGGGGGTGTAGAGGATGCCCCGGTCGGCGAGCAGCTTCTCGATGCCCGGGTGGGCGAGCTGGTTGTTGGCCGCCCCGGTGACGACCTTGGCGCGCAGCGCCGGCACGGTGTCGTCGTTGAGGGCGCCGCCCAGCGCGCACGGGGCGTACACGTCGATGTCGGCGGCGACGAGCGCGGAGGCGTCGTCGACCAGCTCGACCTGCGGGTGGGTGGTGCGCACCCACTCCAGGGCCTTCGGGTTGACGTCGGTCGCCACGACCTCGGCGCCGTCGTCGAGCAGGTGCTTGGTGAGGTACTTGCCGACCTTGCCCAGGCCCGCCACGCCGACCCGCTTGCCGGCCAGCGTCGGCGCGCCCCAGACGTGCTCGGCGGCGGCGCGCATGCCCTGGAACACGCCCCAGGCGGTGAGGATCGAGGAGTCGCCGGCGCCGCCGTGCTCCACGCTGCGGCCGGTGACGTAGCGCGTCTCCCGGGCGATCACGTCCATGTCGGCGACGTAGGTGCCGACGTCGCAGGCGGTGTAGTAGCGGCCGGCCAGCGACTCGACGAACCGGCCGTACGCGCGCAGCAGCGCCTCGCTCTTGATCTGCTCCGGGTCGCCCCAGATGACCGCCTTGCCGCCGCCCAGGTCCAGCCCGGCGAGGGCGTTCTTGTACGCCATGCCGCGGGACAGGTCGAGCACGTCCGCCAGCGCCGCCTCCTCGCTGGCGTACGGGTAGAACCGGGTGCCGCCGAGCGCGGGGCCCAGCGCGGTCGAGTAGATGCCGATGATCGCCTTGAGGCCGGTCTGCTTGTCCTGGCAGAACACGACCTGTTCGTGACCGGTCGATCCCGGATCGTCGGTGCTCGCGAATACGCCCATGGCTTGCTCCTGTTTCGGTGTGCGCCCTTGTGGGACGCGGACCTGGTGGACGCCGGCGGGATGCTGCCGGTGCTGCTGAGCCTAATATCGGTCCACGCCGCACCGCCGTCCACGTCATGCCTGCCGGACGCTGACGGCGCTGGGGCCCCGTCTCGTGGGAGGATCGCGCCGTGCCGTCGCTCTTCGCTGCTTATCTGCGCGTCTACGAGCCGCTGACCGCCTTCGACCGGGACCGTCAGTCGTACTGGCGGCGCTACGTGCGGGAGGGGCGGGCGGTCGCCCCGCTGGAAGGCCCCGGACGGCAGCGCACCTCGGTGATCGAGGCGCTCGGCGCGGGCTGGACCCGACTGCCCGACCTGCCGGACGAGGCGTACGTCCTGGAGGCCGACGACACGCTGCTGGTCTGCCCGTGGAATCTGCGGATCCGGGTGGCCGAGGCGGCGCTCAGCGCGCGGGACGGGGTGCCGTCGGTGCTCGCCGACGCGTTCGTCCCGCCCGTGCTGGCGGGTCAGGCCAAGGCGGTGGTCGACGACTGGCGCAGCGGGGCGCGGGTGCTCGAACACGGCGTCCCGCGGCTGCACGAGCAGATCGCCACCTGGGGTGTGCCGCTACGGTGGTTCGTGCTCTTCGAGCCGGCGGAGCGGGACCTGGTCACCCACCCCGGGCGGCGGGCGCTGCGCTACCGCACCGAGATCTCGAAGGCCCGCCGCCGGTCGTCCCGGGCCTTGTCCGTGCTGCGCAAGTCGGTCGGGGAGGCACCCATCACCGAGGCGGTCGAGGAGGCCGCCCGCTGGCTGGAGGAGTTCCATCCGCGCTCGGTGGTGGAGCTGGACTACGGCGGCCTGGTGCAGCTGCTCTCCGACGAGACGCTGACTGCGGACGACTCGACGGAGCTGGTCGCCGCCGGCCTGGCCGGGCTCGCCCGGGGCGAGGCGGAGGAGGCCTCCGCGGCGTACGACCGGCTGGTGGCCCGCTGGCGTGCGGTGCAGCTGCTCGAGCGGTGCAACTGACCACGAATCCACCCAGCGATGCGGTCAGATACGAGGCAATCTCGTAGTTGACGCATCACGAACCGTGATCATGAGTCCGAATAAGGTACTTTCTGCCGTGTAAAAGTCAGATAAATCGGGCATGGTTCATCCGTCCGTCTAGGGACCTTCGGCCGTTCGGCCCATGTCGGACATCGGGGACTAGCCGGACCATGGGAGACGCGTCGCCGGCGGGACCCCGGCCGATGTCTATACATGTGGAGGAGTGACCGATGGCATCGCGAACGCACGAACCAGAGCCGCTACTCACGCCGGCCGAGGTGGCGTCGATGTTCCGTGTCGACCCGAAGACGGTGACCCGGTGGGCCAAGGCGGGAAAGCTCAGCGCGATCCGGACCCTGGGCGGCCACCGTCGGTACCGTGAGTCGGAGGTTCGGGCCCTGCTTCAGGGGCAGATCCCGCAGCAGCGTCAGGGAGACTGACCTACCGACACCGAGAAGCGTTCCGGTCTCAGGGGCGGGCGGACGTCGCGACAGCGACGATCCACCGCCCCTGAACCATGTCCGGGGCTCCGACGCTCACTCCTGGACGGTGATCCGGATCCCGATCGTGCCCCGCTCGCCCCGCCGCAGCCGGCTGCCCAGCAGGCTGAGCCGGCCCAGCAGCCGGTACTTCCGCTTGATGAGGTCGCGGACCCGCTTGGTCTCCTCCGGGGCGCTGAGCACGGCGTGCCCCGGGACCGCCGTGCCGCGCGGGCGGCCCCGCACGTCGCAGGGGGCCACCGTCACCGTGCCGTCGCGCCGGATCCGCTTCACCTTGCCTGAGTCCGCCGCCGTCCAGACCGCCAGCGTGTCGCCGTCGCGCACCGCCCAGACCGGGGTCGGCACGGCCCGACCGTCCTTGCGGAACGTCGTCAGCAGGACGTACTTCTCCGCCGCCAGGCGGTCCAGGTCGGTCACGCCGCCCAGGATACGACCGCGACAGGTCCCGGCCGCACGGATAGCGTGAACCCCGTGACCGGGGAACCGAGGATCGGCGACGTGTTCGGCGAGATGCTGCGGGACGCGTACGCCGTGCACACCGGGATCGGTCCCCGACCGCTGGTGGGCGGGCGGCTGCCCCGACCGGTCATCGAGATCATCGAACGGGAGGACGGGCTGATCAACGGCGCGCCCGCCGCGCACTACCTCGACGGGCCGCAGGACTGGCAGCCGTACGACCACCGGGCCGTGGACCGGGTCCGGGGGGCGACGCTCGACATCGGCGTCGGGGGCGGGCGGATCGCGCTGCTGCTCCAGGAGCGCGGCGTACCAGTGACCGGGCTGGACACCTCGGTCGGCGCGCTGCGGGTGTGCCGGCACCGCGGGGTGCGCGACCTCGTCCTCGGCACGGTCGACGAGCACGCCGCCGACGGCCGGCGGTACGACACGTTCCTGCTGCTCGGCAACAACCTGGGGCTGATCGAGGGGCGGCACCGGGCGGCGGCGTTCCTGGCCGCGCTGGCCGCGATGGCCGCCCCCGGCGCGCAGGTCATCGCGCACGGCACCGACCCGTACGGCACCAAGGACCCGGTGCACACCGGCTACCACGAGCTCAACCGGCGGCGCGGCCGGTTCGGCGGCCAGCTGCGGCTGCGGCTGCGCTACCGCGAGCTGGGCACGGAATGGTTCGACTACCTCGTCTGCTCGGCCGAGGAACTGGCCGAGCTGGTCCGGGACACCGCCTGGCGGCTGACCGACGTGGACGACCGGGACGCCCCGTACTATCTGGCCACCCTGCGGCTGGCGGGCTGAGCGCGCCGCCGGGACCCCGGACCGGGGCCCCGGCGCGGGCCTACACCTGCACGGTCGGGGGCAGCTGCTCCGGCGGGAGCCCGCCGTCGCCGTCGACCACCTCGTCCGGGGTGCCGTCCTCGTCGATGTCGACCATCGTGATGTCGACCTTGCCGTCACCGTCGGTGTCGAACTGGAACAGGTCGGCCTTGCCGTCGCCGTCGGTGTCGACCACCCACACGTCGGTCTTCCCGTCGTTGTTGGTGTCGGCGCGGAGCAGGTCGACACGCTCGTCGCCGCGCGTCTCCACGGTCTCCCCACCCTCGCTGGTGCCGGTGCCGTCCACGGTCTCCGGTGCCTGGCTCATGCGCTACGTCCTTCCGTTGACGTTGAGGGCCGTCTGTACCCGGTCCGGCGGTCCCCCACGCATGCCGCCCGGGGCACTGCTGCATAGGGTCGCACCCAGGAGCGGGCGGCAGGGCGCGACGGAGACCCCGGCGCGTCGCCGCGCGCAGCGAGGGAGCGTCATGAGTGGTCGTTTTGTCGTCGTCGGTGCCGGCACGATGGGGCTCGGGATCGCCTACGTCGCCGCCGGCGCGGGACACGCCGTCGAACTGGTCGAGGTGGACCGGGGCCGGTCGGAGGCGGCGGCCGCGCGCCTCGGTGAGCTGTGGGACCGGGCCGTGCAACGCGGGAAGCTGGGCGCCGACGAGGCAGCCGGGCACCGCGCCCGGGTGACCCTGCGCGCGGCGCTGGGTGAGGTCGCGCCGGAGCCGGACGTGGTCGTGGAGGCGGTGCCCGAGCGGCTCGACCTGAAGCGCGCCGTGCTGCGCGAGGCCGAAGGGCTGCGCCCGGTGCTGCTGGGCAGCAACACCTCCAGCATCCCGATCGCCGAGCTGGCCGACCCGCTGGAACGGCCGGAGCGCTTCCTCGGACTGCACTTCTTCAACCCGGTCTGGGCGATGGCCCTGCTGGAGGTCGTGGTGGGCCCGGCGACCGCCCGGGAGACCACCGAGGCGGCCGTCGCGCTCGCCGGCCGGCTCGGCAAGGACCCCGTCGTCGTACGCGACATGCCCGGCTTCGCCACCTCCCGGCTCGGGGTCACCCTCGGACTGGAGGCGATCCGGATGGTCGCCGACGAGGTGGCCGGCCCCGCCGACATCGACAAGGCGATGGTGCTCGGCTACCGGCACCCGGTCGGCCCGCTGGAGCTCACCGACCTGGTCGGACTGGACGTCCGGCTCGACATCGCGCGCACCCTCCAGGCCGCCTACGGCGAACGCTTCGCGCCGCCGCCGCTGCTGGTGGAGATGGTGGCCGCCGGGAAGCTCGGCAAGAAGTCCGGCCAGGGCTTCTACCGCTGGGTGGACGGCCGGAAGGCCGACGGGGACGGAGCGGGCCGGTGAGCGGGCTGCGGATCGAGGAGCTGCCGGACCGGCTGGTGGTGACGCTGGATCGGCCCGAGAAGCGCAACGCGATCGACGCCGACCTGATCGGCGAACTGCACGAGGTCTGCGCCGAGCTGGAGGCCCGTCCCCGGCTGCTGCTGCTCACCGGCGGCGCCGAGGGCATCTTCGCCGGCGGGGCGGACATCGGCCAGCTGCGCGAGCGCGGCCGGACCGACGCGCTCGCCGCGATCAACCAGGCGGCCTTCGCCCGGATCCGGGCCCTGCCGATGCCGAGCGTGGCCGCGGTGGACGGGCCGGCGCTGGGCGGTGGCGCCGAGCTGGCGTACGCGTGCGATCTGCGGGTCTGCACGGCCCGGGCGGTCTTCGGCCAGCCCGAGGTGCGGCTGGGCATCCTGGCCGGCGCCGGCGCGACCTACCGGCTGCCCGCGCTGGTCGGCGAGGCCCGCGCCAAGGAGCTGCTCTTCACCGGCCGGCGGGTGGACGCCGAGGAGGCGCTGCGGATCGGCCTGGTCAACCGGGTGGTGGCCGAACCGGCCGAGCTGCTGCCGAGCGCGCACGAGCTGATCGACGAGATGGCGAAGGGCTCGGCGCTGGCGCTGCGGCTGACCAAGCTGGCGGTGGACGCGCCGCCGGCCGCACACCCGCACCTCGACCTGGTCAGCCAGGCGGTGCTCTTCGAGGACGAGGAGAAGCGGCGGCGGATGACCGAGTTCCTGGAGCGGCGCCGCTCCCGCTGACCCACCCCGTACGCGCGACGGCCGCACCGGATGTCCCGGTGCGGCCGTCGTCGTCGGTGCTCAGTGCCGGATCGGCACGTCCGCGTCGTCCAACGCCCGGATCAGTCCGGCGGACTCGGCGAAGCCGATGACCAGCACCGCCTCCGGGGCGTAGCTCTTGATCTCCTTCGCGGTGCCGACGAAGTCGACGCCGTCGGCGCCCTCGCCGTCCGCCGGCGGCTCGTAGGTCAGCAGCTTCACCCGGTCGCTGCCGAAGCCGGCCCGCTCCAGCTCGGCGCGGACGGTCTCCTGGAGACCCTCACCGTAGGAGTCCTTACGGGCTACTACGACGATCTTGTGCGGACCGTCCCGCAGTATCACGTCGGCCAGCGCCCGACCCTGGAGGCTGTCCGGCGGAGCGGTGCGGAAGTAGAGGCCCTTGTCGTCGGCCTTGGTCAGCCCCGAGTCGGTGTTCGACGGGGAGAACAGGATCCGCCCCGCGGCGACCACGTCCGGCAGCACCGAGCTGGAGATGCCGGAGCCGCCGGCGCCGATGATGACCTGCACCTTGTTGCGGATGTGCGAGGCGACCGTGGCCTTGGCGACCGTCGGGCTGGTGCCGTCGTCGCCGTCGATCCAGACCATCGGCTCGCCCAGCACGCCGCCGGCGGCGTTGATCTCCCTGACCGCCAGCGCCGCGCCCGCCGCGATCGGCGGGTTGGCCAGGGCCAGGTCACCGGTCTTCGGCAGCAGGCCGCCGAGGATCAGCGGGGAGCCGTCGCTGCGGTCGTTCTTGCCGCCGCGCTGCTTCTTGGGCTTCGGCGGGGCCTTGGTGCTCGCCGCGGTCTCGAAGCCCGCGCCGACGAACTCGGTCTTCGCGTCGTTGATCTTCTGGGCGTCGAAGTGCAGCGTCGCGTAGCTGGCGGTGGCCGGCTCGCCCTCGTCCGTGAAGCCGGCCCGGGTCAGCGACGGGCCGCGGTATTCCACGTCCTGCCCGTCGCGGGCCAGGGCCAGGCAGGTCTCGGCGTCCGAGCAGCGCTGACCGTTGGTGGTCACGCCGACTATCTGCTTGGCGATGTCCGCCGGGTCGGTACTGCCGGCGAGCTGCGCCGCCAATGCGCTGATCATCACCGCGTCGTACGCCTCGGCGGAGTAGAGGAAGTCGGTCAGCTTGGGGTCGACCGCCAGTAGCCGGTCCTTGAAGTCGTCCGTCAGCGGCGTCAGCGGGGTTGTGCCCTTCATGCCGTCGACCAGGTCGGCGCGCTCCTTCAGCTCGCCGGCGAAGGAGTTCAGCATGTTGCCGTCGGTGCCGTACAGACGCACCTGTTGGGTGGCTGTGTCTTCGGGCTTGTCGGTCGTCCCGCAGGCGCTGGTGACGAGCAGGAACGCCGCACCCGCCGCCAGGATGGCAGCGCGCGGGCCGCGTGTTACGAGCATGGTCGTCCTTACCTTTGGGGAGTTCCGCTGGGCACCATAGCGCGCCGGGGCGGCGCGTGGGAGCGTGGATGCCACCGGTAGGCGTCGGCCATCCGTCACGGATACGCTCCGTGATCAACGGGCTGTTCCGGGTCACCGCTTGACCCGCCCTCCTACTGTGCGGCAGGTGACCGAAGTACCTGACCAGACGCTCGACGACGCGACCGCCGTGCTCCGTTCGGCGCTGGCCGGGGATGGTGACGCGGTGGTGGGAACGTTCGACGCCGTGGTCGACCGGTCCGGGCTCGCCGGGGCGTACGGGGTGGCCTGGTGCCTGGCCGCCACCATGGTCGGCGACCCGCCGCCACCCGGCGCCTGCGCGCTGGACTTTCCCGGCATCGACGAGGCCGGTTACGACACCCGCTGGGTGGCCCGCTTCGTCAGCGCGTACGCCAACCACGACGCGGACACCGGCGAGGCGCTGTTCGGGGCGGCGGCCGCCGACGGCCTGCTGCCGGACTGTCTGCTCACCCTCGCCGGCTCGACCGTGGCCACCCTGCGCAGTCGGGCCGGTTGACGGCGCGGCGCCCGGTTCGGGCGCCGCGCCGGCCTCCCTCAGTACGCGTGGTACGCCACCAGCGGCTCGTACTCGTAGCGCAGCGTCTCGAAGCGGACCTGGAACCGGACCCCGTCCCGCACGTTCGTCGCCACGGTGATGAAGCCCGACTTCGACGGCAGGTACGTCCGGTAGTTGCACTTGTCCGTCTTGTCCACGAAGATCACGCACGCCTCGACGCCGAACTCGCTGGCGTTGCGGACGTTGATGTCCTTGCACCGGGTGCTGGTGCGGTACGGGCCGGCGTCGCCGCCCCAGCCGCCGGTCTGGAAGTACGAGCGGACCGCGCCGCCGTAGCAGGTGGCGTACGACCCGAACAGGTTGGTCTCGGGGGCGGCCTGTGCGGGGGAGCCGAGGGCGAGCAGCGACAGCGCCGCCGTGGTTGCCGCCAGGCGGGCGACCGGGGATGCCATGCGGTTGCCTCCAGGGATGGGGGTGCACCCTGCGTTGCGGACAGGGTGCCGAGCGTGGTGATGGTACCGGCGGTTCGTCCGCAGTGGACCATCCCGTCGATGTGATAGCTCTGGTGACATGTCCGAGGCCATGCTGAGCAAGGTGCGCAAGTTGCTGGCCAAGGCCGAGGACCCGGCCTGCACGCCCGCCGAGTCGGCGGCCTTCACCGCCAAGGCCACCGAGCTGATCGCCCGCTACGGCGTCGACCGGGCGCTGCTGGCCGCCCGCGACCCGGCCACCGACCCGGTCGGCGACCGGGTGGTCGACGTCGTCGCCCCGTACGCGCGGGACAAGGCCGGGCTGCTCGCCGCGGTCGCCGACCCGCTGCGCTGCCGCTGCGTACGCCGGGGCCCCGGGGGCGACGGCTTCGCCCTGCACCTGTTCGGCTTCGCCAGCGACCTGGAACGGGTCGACCTGCTCTTCACGTCGCTGCTGGTGCAGGCCGCGCACGGGGCTGTCCGGCACGGCCGTGCCGGCCGGCGAGCATCCGGCCGCCTTCCGCCGCTCCTGGGCTGGCCGGTTTCGCCCGGGTGGTCGGGGAGCGGCTGCGGGCCGCCGAGGCGGGCGCGGTGGCCGAACGGGACGGCCCCTCGGTCGCGCTGGTCCTCGCGGACCGCTCGGACCGGGTGGCGCGCCGGGTGACCGAGGTCTACCCGAGGCT
>NZ_JAEVHN010000083.1:0-15751 GCF_016803375.1 Micromonospora sp. 4G55 | reverse complement strand
CTCAGACGTACGTAGCTGTACATCGATCGATGCTCAGACGTACGATGTGGCAACGCGAAGTGCGACGCCGGGGAGCGGGCGGCCGGCGCCAGCGTGCGCGGCAACGCCAACCGCCCCCCGACCCGGGGGCCGCCGGGAACCGGCCGCCGGCCCGGCTTCGTCCGGCGCCGCGCCAACCGCCGGAACCACCACCGGCGGGTACGATCCGGCGACCGGCCTGGTGCTCGGCGCCGATGGTCGACCGTTGCAGTTCGGCGGGACCGGTGGTCAGTCCCGGATGTCCGGGGACCAGTCGTGGAAGCAGTTGCTGCTCGCCGGGGTGACCCCGTGACCGGCGCGAAGAAGGAGGTGGCGATGCAGGCACGCAGGAACCACACGCTGAAAGTCATCAAGGGGGCGAAGCCTGGAGTGCCGGGTCGGGCGGCGCAACGCCGGATGGTCCCCCGTCAGCTTCCTGAGCCGGAGCAGCCGATCGAGGACCTGCTGAAGCGGCTCGACCAGGAACCGGTCGAGGAGCCGGCGGAGTCGGCGGCCGGAGACGACCCGGCGAACGCGGACGCTCCGCAGGAGGCCGCCGCTGGCCGCCCCGCCGAGAAGCGGGCCACCCCGGCGCCGACGCGACGGCGGCGCCCGCTGATCGTCCTGCTTGTGGTGGTGCTCGCCGCGGCCCTCGCCGCCGCCGGTGTGACCGGTCACCGGTGGTACGTCGACCGGGCGACGGACCAGGCCCGCCAGGAGGCGATCGCCGCCGCCAAGCAGGCCAGCGTCAACTTCGTCTCGGTCAGCGCGGCCAGCGTGGACCGGGACATCCAGCGGATCACGGCCGGGGCCACCGGTGACTTCAAGGACGAGTTCAGCCGGGGCCAGTCCCAGGTCCGGGCCGCGGTGGTGGAGAACAAGGTCGACTCGCGCGGGTCGGTGCTGCGGGCCGGGCTGGTCTCCGGTGACCGCAGCCGGGCGGTCGTGCTGGTGGCGGTCGATGCCACCGTCAAGAACGTCAAGTCGCCCGAGGGGCGGCCGTCGCACTACCGGATCCAGATGGACATGGTCCACGACAAGGGCTCCGGCCGGTGGCTGGTGTCCCGCCTGCAGTTCGTCGGATGAGAGAGGGAGGACCCGTGGGTACCCTGGTCGACTTCGCGCGACGGCCGCGCGTGCTCCGGCGGCCCGCCGCCCGGATCGGGCTCGTCCCGGCTCTGGTCGTCGCGATCGTGCTCGCGACCGCCGTCGCCGGTCTGGCCTGGTGGGGCGACCACCGCGCCGAGCAGCGGGACACCGCCGTACGTCAGGCGCTGGCCACCGCGCCTGCCGCCGCCAAGGCGATCTTCTCCTACGACTACCGCACCTTCGACGACAGCGTCGCCAACGGCCGCAGCTTCGCCACCGGCTCCTTCGGCAAGGAGTACGAGCAGACCACGGCGGCGTTGAAGCAGACCGCCGCGAAGCAGCAGGCGGTCGTGGCTGCGGAGGTGTCCGCGACGGGCGTGGTGACCGCGACCACCGACCGGGTCGAGCTGCTGGTGTACCTCAACCAGTTCCGGCGCAACGTGAACACCGCCGGGGAGAAGGTCGACCAGAACCGCGTGGTGCTCACGCTGGTCCCGGTCGACGGCGAGTGGAAGGTCGCCAAGGCCACGGCCATCTGAGGTCCTCGTAGGCGGCTCTCCTGGACGGCATCGTCACCCCTTCTGCCCGACGGCGGCGATCCGGACCGACGGGCGCCGGCGGCGCACCGCTGGTCAGGAGCGGTGGCGGGTGACCGCCGTCGCCTGCAGCGTCGGACGGCGTACCACGGCTATCCGGTCGCCGCGGGCCCGGATCGACGTGCGGCCGCCGCGGCGGCGGCGCACCGTGAGGTCGACGGTGGCCCGTCCCACCTGTACGCCCTCCAGCGTCAGGTCCGGCAGCCACTCCGGCAGGTGCGGGTCCACGAAGATCGTCCGCAGCGGTGCCGCCGGGCGCAGCGCCAGCAGCGCCTGGACCAGCGCGACCACCGAGCTGGCGGACCACGCCTGGGGCGAGCAGGAGTCGGGATAGACGCCCGGGTGCGGATGGGCGTCGTCGCGGGGCAGGCCGCTGAGCACCTCGGGCAGGCGGTGCTCGTCGAAGAGCGCCGCCGCGGCGAACATCCCCTCCGCCAGCCGGTGCAGCTGCGCCCAGCAGCCGTACCGGGCCAGGCCGAGACCGATGGTGCCCGCCTCCACCGGCCACACGCTGCCGCGGTGGTAGCTGAACGGGTTGTACGCCGGATGCGCCGCCGACAGGGTGCGCACCCCCCAGCCGCTGAACATGTCGGGCGCCAGCAGCCGGCGGGCGACCAGGCCGGCGACCCGGGTCGGCACGATGCCGGTCGTCAGCAGGTGCCCGTCGTTGGAGTTGACCGACCGCACCTGCCGCCCGTCCGGCCCCAGCGCCATCGCGTAGCAGCCCTGATCGGGCATCCAGTAGGCCCGGTGGAAGCGGCGACGCAAGGCGCGGGCCCGGGCCACCAGCTTCGCGCCGAGGGCGGGCCGGCCCGTCGCGGCGAACACCACGGCGGCGTGCCGCAGCGCGGCGTACCAGTACGCCTGGAGTTCGCTGCTCGCGATCGGGTTCAACACCACCTGCCCGTGCTCGTCGACGACGGCGGTGTCCGAGTCCTTCCACCCCTGGTTCTTCAGCCCGGACCGGGCCCGGCAGTGGTACTCCAGGAAGCCGTCCCGATCCAGGTCGCCGTACCGGTCGAGCCAGTCCAGGGCGCGGTGCGCCGTCGGCAGGAGTTCCCGCACCGTGTCCAGATCCCCGGTCCAGGCCAGGTACTGCCCGAGGAAGACCAGGAAGTCCGGCGCCGTGGACCAGTCGCCGTGGTAGTGGGTGAACGGGTCGAGCCCGAGCACCGACACCGGGCCCAGGCGGGCCTCGTGCAGCGGTTTGCCCGGCTCCTCGTCGCGCCGGTCGTCGACGCGCCGCCCGACGTGCTGGGCGTTGAGCCGCAGGCTGTCCGCCAGCATCGTCGGCCCGGCCAGCAGCGCCTGCCAGGACGCCGTCATCGTGTCCCGGCCGAAGATCTCCTGGTAGATCGGCAGCCCGGCCATCGGCGCCGTCGGCCCGGCCGGTTCGCCGAGTGGCAGCACGGTCAGGTCGTCGACCGCGCACCGCCAGGCCGCCGTGACGTCGAAGTTGCTGCTGCTCAACCGGGTGAACTCGCGGACGAGGCGGGCGCCGGCGGCCGTGGCGGCGCCGGTGGGGCCGGTGAAGGTCGGTGGCGGCGCGACCAGGCGCTCGCCGTCGAAGACCGGCTCGACGACCAGGTCCACCCGACTGCTCCCGCCCGGCGGCACCGTGACCTCGACGGCGAGCGCGCCGTCGACGTACCGCACGGGGGGCGTCGGCGCGTACCCGGATCGCCACCGCCCGGTCCAGGTCGTCGCGCAGGTAGGTCAGGAACAGTTCCTGCTGCGCCGGGTCCCACGCCGCGTCGACGTCGCCGAACTGCCGGCGGCGTCCCGTCTCGGCCTCGCTGGTGTCCGCGAAGTCGGCGGTGAGCTGGATCCGCACCGGCAGGGCGACCAGCCGGGCGGCGTAGCTGACTACGGTCAGCCGGGTGCGCAGCCCGTCGCCGACGAAGCGTTCCGTCAGCAGGTAGACCGCCTGCGAGGGCAGCGCCTCGCCGTCGCCGAGTTCGGCGTACGACAGCTGCGCGTGCCCCTGCACGTTCGCGGTGCTGAACGCGACCGGTTCCCGGCCGTCGACCGTGAGCCGCTCGGCGCTGAGCACCCGGGTGTTGCGCGCGAAGAAGCCCTGCGGGCCGGCCCCGGTGATCCGGCCCCGCACGTCGGTGACCAGCGTGCTCCACCCGCTCGCCACGTAGAGCAGGTCTGGGCGGACGCGCAGGTTCCGAACCCGGCTCATCGACGGTGCGGCGGCGGGTGGTGGGGGCCGGGCCGGACGCGGTGACCCTGCGCGAGCGGCATCGGTCCCACCCCCTGATCTGCGTTTGCGGGCCCCGGGCACGGCGCAGCCGCTCGGGCGGCCCTGCCTACCCGCTCCCTCCGCCCGTACACCCGCCGCTTCCCGGTGCCCTCTTTCCGAGAACGAGTGGTCATCCCGGCTGCCAAGGCCACTCTTTCTCCGAAAGTGCACCCCGCACGCGCGTCTGCGCTCGGCGGGCCGGCCCGTGACGGGTCGGGGGCTGGCGGCCGGGTCACCGGCGGGGGCGGCGCCACTGGTTGGCGGCGAGCGCCACCAGCAGCAGCGGCACCGCCACCCAGAGCTGCGCCGTCGTGTAGTGGCGCAGCTCGGCGGGGACGTCGACCCCTTCGATCTCGGCATCGAGGGCCCCCGGACGCACGAGGGTGAGGGCGTGCACCGACAACGGGACGTAGTTGGCGGCCACGCCGGTCAACCACAGCCCGACCGCCGTACGCCCGGCGCCGCCGCCCGAGGACAGCAGGCCGAGGCCGAGCGTGCCGCCGCCGACGACGCCCAGCAGGAACTCGGCGAGGATGACCCACCGCCGCCACCGGGCGCCCGCCGATCCCCACACGTCGATGGCCGCCAGGCGGCGTACGTCGAGCCCACGGACCATGCCCGGCATGTTGCCACGGGCCGCGCCCGCCCGCCGCCCCGCCGCGATGCCGAGCGCCGGTGGCCCGGTCGGCTGCCGCACCTCGACCGGGCAGCCGCCCTGCGGGTGAGGTTTCGTCCCCACGGCGACGGGTAGCCGTCGCCGGACAGATCCGCCACCGACGGGAGACGGCCGTGGGGTACCACGTGCGGCAAGGGAAGCAGCCGGTCGATCCGGAGAACGCCGAGGACGAGGTGGGCCAGGCCCGGCTCGTGCAGGTGGAGGCGGACACCGAGGTCCCGGCCCCGGACGACACCGACGTACGTCCGGACCTGGTCACCGAGGACGACGGGTCGGGCGTGGCCGGTGGCTCGTCCGGCGGCAGCGGCGGCGGCTCCAGCATGCCCGGGCACCCGGACGCCACCCGCTGACCCGTCCACCGGTTGACAGCGGTACGCGATCAGCCCGGCGTTCACCCCACCGCACTCCACGGCGGAGAACCAGCAGTACCCGGCGGCCCCCTGTCGCCTCGCTAGGGGACCGTGATGAACCGATGGTTAACCGGCCGGATGCGATGCTTCACACCCTTTGGGCGTCTCCGCTCGTTTGGCGGGCTTACCCGGCGGTAGCTATTGGCGCATGAAGAACCTGATGAATGCGCCGCGGTTGGCCGCGGGCGCGCTGACCCTGTCGTTGACCGTCGTCGCCGTCCCCGGTGCCCCCGCCTGGGGCAGTGCGGTGACCCCGCCGGGAACGTTCGAGGTGGACAGCACCTCCGACGCTCCCGATCGGGCGCCCGGGGACGGGCGGTGCCGCACCGCCGACGGCGCCTGCACGCTGCGCGCTGCGGTGATGGAGGCCAACGCACAGTCGAACTCGACCATCGTGCTCCCCGCCGGGCGGTACACCCTGCGCATCCCGCCGCTGGCCGGCCACGCCTTCACCGACTACACCCTCGCCGACACCGCGCACGGCAACCTGAAGATCTTCAAGCCCACCACCATCGTGGGCGCCGGCCGGGACCGTACGGTGATCGACGGCGGCCGGCTCGACCGGATCTTCACCGTCCTGCGACCGGCCACCATCTCGGACGTCACCATCACCGGCGGCGTGTCAACCCCGGTCGCCTCGGTCTACAACTACTACGGCGGGGGCGCCGCGCTGAACGCCTCCGACCTCACGATGGAGCGGGTCCGGCTCACCGGCAACAGCGCCGCTTCGGCGGCGCGGTCCAGAGCATCCCGTTCACGTCGTTCACCCTGCGCGACAGCCTGGTGGACGACAACGAGGCGGGTGAGGCCGGCGGGCTGCGGTTCGACTCGATCGGTCTGGTCGAGCGGTCGACGATCACCCGCAACAGGGTCAGCAATCCGCACGACCCCACCCGCCCGGGGGAACTGGCCGGGCTGGGCGGTGGCATTGACGTCCGCGGCGTACGTACCGTCACCGTGGTCGACTCCGAGGTGACCGAGAACTACGCCGAGGACGGCGGGGGTGGTATCAACATCACCCTGGCCTACCTGCCGGGGAGCACCGACGACCGGTCCGGACCCGGCGCGGTGGAGCTGAAGGGTTCCGTGGTCAGCGGAAACACCAGCCGGAGTGGTCCCGGCAACTGCCGAGCCGTCCGGGCCCGCATCGTCGACCTCGGCGGCAACACCGACTCCGACGGCAGCTGCGCGACCACCCGGTAGCCCACCGGGCGGCGTCGCGCGGGTCACCGCCGCGGCACCGGCGAAAGGCCCCGCCCGCGGTCGGTGGTGCAGCGACCCGGAGCGGGGCCTGTCCGCCCGATCTGCGTGTCCGGATCGAACCGACCGGCCTACGGCGACAGCGCTGCCCGAGGGCACCCCGGACCATCGGGTGAAGCCACGAGCGTTTCCGGTGCTCCGTCCGGTCGAGCAGCACGTCCGGGACGGGAGCGGGGCGGGGTCAGCCGCAGCCGCGGATCCAGGTCCACCCGACGAACCAGTGCCGGGCCGTGACGCGCAGCTCGCACGCGGCGGTGCCGTCACCGGTCAGGGTCACGCCCAGGTCGTGGTTGTTGTGGTACCACGTGCCAGTCACGTCGAAGACACCCCGGTAACCGAACTCGGCGTGCTGCTCCAGGTGTGCCGTGGAGCACGGCCGATCGCAGCCGCCGGCCTCCGACGACTGCGCCAGGTGCCAGCCACCACCCCACGGCTCGCGGTTCCAGGCGGTGTCCACGCCGGTGTCCACCTGGCTGACCCGGCCGTCGGCCGTGCGCCAACCGTGCGTGGCGTAGAGCGCGTTCATCAGGATGCCGCAGCAGTCGTACATCTCCGACCACACCCGCAGCCGACGGTCGCCGTTGCTCTCCCGCGACGACGGCACGGGAAGCAACCGGGCCGCGCCGGCCCGCACGACGCAGTTCTCGTCCACGGTGATCGACTGCTGCGTGAGCATTCCGTCCGGAGGGGCCGGCAGCGTCGCGTCGAGGCGGACGTCGACACAGACCCTGCCCGCGGGGCCAGCGGGTGTCGCCGCCGCCGGGGCGGCGGGCACGGCGACCGCGATTCCCGCCAGGACGATGGCCACCAGGGCCGTCCGCTTGCGCATGTATTGTTCCCTCCGTGCCGCCGGACCGGACAGCCGAACGGTAGTCATCGAATGTGGACATACGAGTCCGCAAAGGACAGAAGTGGGCTACCTCACGATGCCACGTGGGCCGGGGCTCCCACTTTCGGGCGACCTCTTCTACATGGATATGCTCCGATACCTCGATGTCTCACGCCGCCCACCGGTGCCAAGGTGCGGTGGCTGGCCGGGTGGAGGACGCATGCGCAGGGCACTGGCTGGTCTGCTGGTGGGAGTCGTCGGTGCCGTCGGGCTGACCGCGGTGCCCGGGGTGGCCTCGGCGGCGTTGGACGCCCCGCACATCGCCGGGCCGTTGACGATCCAGAGCGTGCCGAACGGGCGCATGGTCGACGTCGACGGCGGCGAGATGCGGGACGGCCGGAAGATCCAGGAGTGGACGTACAACGGCTCCGGTGCCCAGCAGTGGCGCCTGCGCCGGGCTGGCAGCCATCACCAGATCGAAGCCGTCACCGATCCGGCGTTCTGCCTCGGCCGGGAGCACGACGGCGAGCTGGCTCGGGTCGTCCTGCGCCGCTGCGCCGACGGGCTGACCGACTGGGCCTTCCAGGCGCTGGGCGGCGAGCGCTACCGGATCACGAACCCGGCCGGGAATCTGCACCTGCACGTGTGGAACGAGACGCCGACGAACGGGCGGGAACTGGTGGTGAGCACCAACGGTGGGACCGGCGCGCAGTGGTACCTCACCGACCTGGCGGTGCCGCGCCGCGCGATGCCCGCCGACCCCCGCCTGGACCAGCTGAGCTTCCTCGTGGCGCACAACGCGATGGCCAACACCGACGAGGGGTTCTGGGGGCGCTTTCCGAACCAGTCGTACCGGCTGCGCGACCAGCTCCACCACGGCATCCGAGGGCTGCAACTGGACGTGCACGCCTACCGCGGCGACGTGCGGATGTGTCACGGGACGTGCTGGGGCAACGAGCGGACGCTGAGCGACGGACTGCGGGATGTGGTGAGCTTCCTCGACGGCAACCGGGACGCGGTGGTCACCGTCTTCCTCGAGGACTACACGAGCGTGGACGAGCTGCGCTCGGCCGTCGAGCGGGTGCCCGGCCTGCCGGGCCTGCTCTTTCATCCGGACCGGTCCGGCGTCCGCGACCACGGTTGGCCGCGCCTGTCCGACCTGGTGTCGAGCAACCGCCGGCTGCTCATCTTCTCCCAACGTCCGGGGCGGGACGGCTTCGGCGTGATGTACGACCGGGACTGGACCGCCGAGAACTACTGGTCCCTGGAGGGTGGCGGCGCGCTGGACTGCTACAGCCGGTGGGCCGGGGTCCCGCTGCCGAAGGAGGAACCGGGATTCCGGCGGTTGCACGTGATGAACCACTACCGCAACATCCCGACCGAGTGGGCGGCCACCGCCGACAACGGCGCGAAGCTGTCGGACCGGGTGCGGCACATCTGTGGCCCATCGGCGCGGCGCAAGCCCAACTACGTCGCGGTCGACTTCTACCAGAAGCCCGAAGGTGGAGCGACCTGGGACCTGATCCGGGAGCTCAACACGTACTGGTGAGCAACGAGGCTCGCAGCGGCGGTGTGGACGGCTCGGATTCCCTGAGGATGAGGTACGCGGCGAGGCTGACCTCCCACGCGAACACCGGAAGCGCCGCGATCGAGCCCCAGGTGGAGATGTGCGCCGTGATGGGTCATCCGCTGCCGGTTCGGGCCGCAGGCTTGATCCAGTCGAAGGTGCGCTCGACCGCGCGCTGCCAGTTGTCCCGCTCCTCGGCCCGGACGGCGTCGTCCATCTGGGGCACCCACCGGGAGGCGAGGTGCCAGTTGCTGCGCAGTCCCTCCAGGTCGGGCCAGTAGCCGACCGCCAGCCCGGCGGCGTACGCCGCGCCGAGGGAGACCGTCTCGGCGACCATCGGGCGTACCACCGGCACCGCGAGCACGTCAGCGACGAACTGCATCAGCAGGTTGTTGGCGGTCATCCCGCCGTCCACCCGCAGCGCCGTCAGCGCCAGGCCGGAGTCGGCGTTCATCGCGTCGACCACCTCGCGGGTCTGCCAGCCGGTGGCCTCCAGCACCGCGCGGGCCAGGTGCCCCTTGGTGATGTACGACGTGAGCCCGACGATGAGCCCGCGCGCCTCGCTGCGCCAGTGCGGCGCGAACAGCCCGGAGAAGGCCGGCACGATGTAGCAGCCCCCGTTGTCGTCCACGGTGCGGGCGAGGGTCTCGATCTCCGGTGCGGTACTGATCAGCTCCAGCCGGTCGCGGAACCACTGCACCAGGGATCCGGTGATCGCGATGGAGCCTTCGAGGGCGTAGACCGCCGGCTGGCCGCCGATCTGGTAGCCGACGGTGGTGAGCAGCCCGTGGCTGGAGTGCACCGGTTCCGTGCCGGTGTTGAGCAGCAGGAAGCTGCCCGTGCCGTAGGTGCACTTGGCGTCGCCCGGCGCGAAACAGGTCTGGCCGAACAGGGCGGCCTGCTGGTCGCCGAGCGCCGCCGCGATCCGCACGCCGGGCAGGACGGCGGTCGCGTTGCCGTACACCTCGGACGAGGAGCGGATCTCGGGCAGCATGGCGGCCGGGATGCCGAAGAAGGCCAGCAGGTCCGGGTGCCAGCTGAGCGTGCGCAGGTCCATCAGCATGGTCCGGCTGGCGTTGGTCACGTCGGTCAGGTGCAGGCCGCCGTCCGGGCCGCCGGTGAGGTTCCAGATCAACCAGCTCTCCATCGTCCCGAAGAGCACCTCGCCGCGGTCGGCCCGCTCGTACAGTCCGGGCGTGTGGTCGAGCAGCCAGCGCAGCTTCGGGCCGGAGAAGTACGTGGTCAGCGGCAGTCCGCAGCGCTGCCGGACGGCCTCGGCGCCGGGCGCCTGGGCCAGCGTCTCCACCAGCGCGTCGGTGCGGGTGTCCTGCCAGATGATCGCCGGCGCCACCGGGACGCCGGTGCGCCGGTCCCACACCACCGTGCTCTCCCGCTGGTTGGCGATGCCGATCGCGGCGACCTGGCCGGCGACGATGCCGGCCTCGGCGAGGGCCCGCGGCACCACCTTGCCGACGTTGCGCCAGATCTCCAGCGCGTCGTGTTCCACCCAGCCGGGCCGGGGGAAGTGCTGCTGGTGCTCGCGCTGCGCCACCGAGACGAGGTTGCCCCGGCGGTCGAACACGATGCAGCGGGTCGAGGTGGTGCCCTGGTCGATGGAGACGACGTAGCTGTCAGTCATTCCTCGTCCTCTCTGGCCTGGCGGGGAGCAGGTGGACGGATCACCAGCGTGCGGCGCCGAGATCCCGGGACACCGCGCGGGCGGCGTCGCGGACGTACGCGACGAGCGCCGGGCGGGGTTGGCCCTGCCCGTCGCAGACGCGGTCGACCGGGCCGGAGAGCCCGATCGCGCCCACGACGAGGCCGCCGTAGCCGCGGATGGGTGCGGCGATACCGGCCTCGCCGAGGGTCATCTCCTCGATCTCGGCGCCCCAGCCGTTGTCCCGGATCTTGGTCAGGGCCTGGCTGAGGGCCCGGGCGGTGACCACGGTGCGCCGGGTGTACGGCTCAGGTTCGCCCTGCATGGCGGCGTTGGCGGCGCCGACGTCGTAGGCGAGCAGGACCTTGCCGAGCGCGGTGGCGTGCGGGGGCAGCAGGGACCCGACGTCGAGGGTCTGGAGGGTGTCGTCGGGTCGGAAGACGTGGTGGACCACCAGCACCTTGCCGTCCAGCAGGGTGCCGATGCGGACGGCCTCGCCGCTGCGCGCGGCCAGCGGGTCGGCCCAGTTGATCGAGCGGGAGCGCAGTTCGTTGACGTCGAGGTAGCTGGTGCCCAGGTGCAGCAGCGCCGCCCCGAGCTGGTACTTGCCGGAGGTCTTGTCCTGCTCCACGAAGCCGACGTCCTGCAGGGTGCGGACGATGCCGTGCGCGGTGCCTTTGGGCAGGTCGAGGGAGCGGGCGATCTCCCCGATGCCGAGCCGGCCGGAGCTGCTGGCGAGCAGGCGGAGGATCGCCGCGGCCCGCGCGATGGACTGCACCTGACCCGGCATGGGCCGGAATGCTAACGGCATTCCGGCCGTCGCAACAGTGTTCGACATTGTCGACCGGGGTTCGTTGACCCGGCCTCGAGTGTTTCCTACGGTTCACGGCACGGTGACGTCCGACGCCGCAGCGTTACCGACCGGCCCTCCGCTTCCCCCAGACGAAGAGGGCCGTCACCCCCCACCACCTCTGGAGGCACCCATGGCTCAACGGTTGAAAGTCCCCGGGCTCGTCGGCGAGTTGGCCGCCGAGTTCGCCGGCACCGCGATCCTCATCCTGTTCGGCGTGGGCGTGGTCGCCCAGGTGGCCGCGGCGGGAACCGGAGAGTTCGACAGCATCGCCTGGGCTTGGGGCCTCGGCGTCACGCTCGGCGTGTACGTGGCGGGCCGGATCAGCGGCGCGCACCTCAACCCCGCGGTCACCCTCGCCCTGGCGGTCTTCAAGGGCTTCTCCTGGCGCAAGGTGATGCCGTACGCGCTGGCCCAGACCGCCGGCGCGTTCGTCGCGGCCCTGATCATCCGCTGGAACTACAGCGAGGTGCTGTCCCGGTTCGATCCAGGCCTGACCAGCAAGAGCCAGGGCGTCTTCTCCACCCTGCCGGGCGCCGGTGTGTCCGAGTGGGGCGCGCTGCGCGACCAGATCATCGGCACGGCCATCCTGCTGTTCCTCGTCCTGGCGGTCACCGACGCGCGTAACTCGCTGCCCGCCGGCAACCTCGCCCCGCTGATCGTCGGCCTGATCGTGGTGGCGATCGGCATGGCCTTCGCCGCCAACGCCGGCTACGCCATCAACCCCGCCCGCGACTTCGGCCCCCGCCTCGCCTCGTTCCTGACCGGGTACGAAACGGCCTTCCAGGACACCAGCGGATATCCGTACTTCTGGGTGCCCATCGTCGGACCGCTCGTCGGTGGCGTCATCGGCGCCGGCCTCTACGAGCTGATCATCGGCCGCTTCCTGCCCAGCGAGGACGAGCTGGAGCCGGGCGCCCTGGCCACCGAGAAGACTCCGGCCGAGGAAGAGCTCGCCCGCGTCTGACATCGCCGACCTGAATCCTCACGACGAACACAGAAGGAGACACCCGAATGGCTGACTTCGTCGGCGCGGTCGACCAGGGCACCACCAGCACCCGATTCATGATCTTCGATCACGGCGGCAACGAGGTCGGCCGCCACCAGCTCGAGCACCAGCAGATCCTGCCGCAGGCCGGCTGGGTGGAGCACAACCCGCTCGAGATCTGGGAGCGGACCCAGACGGTCATCCAGACCGCGATGAACGAGCGCGGCCTGACCGCCTCCGACCTGGCCGCGCTCGGCATCACCAACCAGCGCGAGACCACGGTCGTGTGGAACCGCCGGACCGGCCGGCCCTACTACAACGCCATCGTGTGGCAGGACACCCGTACCGACCGGATCGCCTCGGCCCTGGAACGCGAGGGCAAGGGCGACGTCATCCGGCGCAAGGCCGGCCTTCCGCCGGCGACGTACTTCTCGGGCGGGAAGATCCAGTGGATCCTCGAGAACGTCGACGGGGTCCGCGAGGCCGCCGAGCGCGGCGAGGCCATCTTCGGCAACACCGACACCTGGTTGCTGTGGAACCTCACCGGCGGCACGGAGGGCGGGGTGCACGTCACCGACCCCACCAACGCCAGCCGCACGATGCTGATGAACCTGGAGACGCTGGACTGGGACGACGAGCTGCTGTCGTTCTTCGACATCCCCCGGGCCATGCTGCCGGAGATCCGGCCGTCGTCCGACCCGCGCTCGTACGGCAGCACCGTGAACGGCCCGTTCAACGGCGCGGTCCCGCTCACCGGTGACCTGGGCGACCAGCAGGCCGCCACGGTCGGGCAGGTCTGCTTCGCCCCCGGCGAGGCGAAGAACACCTACGGCACGGGCAACTTCATGCTGCTCAACACCGGCACGGAGATCGTGCGGTCGAAGGCCGGACTGCTCACCACGGTCTGCTACCAGTTCGGTGACGAGGCCCCGGTGTACGCGCTGGAAGGCTCGATCGCGGTCACCGGCTCGGCCGTGCAGTGGCTGCGCGACCAGCTCAAGATCATCAGTAACGCCGGACAGAGCGAGATCCTGGCCCGCCAGGTGGCGGACAACGGCGGGGTGTACTTCGTGCCCGCGTTCTCCGGCTTGTTCGCCCCGTACTGGCGCTCCGACGCCCGCGGCGCGATCGTCGGCCTCTCCCGGTTCAACACCGACGCCCACATCGCCCGGGCCACCCTCGAGTCCATCTGTTACCAGAGCCGCGACGTGGCCGAGGCCATGGAGCAGGACTCCGGGGTGCACCTGGAGTGCCTCAAGGTCGACGGCGGCGTCACCGTCAACGACCTGTGCATGCAGATGCAGGCGGACATCCTCGGCGTGCCGGTCAGCCGGCCGGTGGTCGCCGAGACCACCGCGCTCGGCGCGGCGTACGCCGCCGGCCTGGCCGTCGGGTTCTGGAAGAACACCGACGAGCTGCGGGAGAACTGGAACGAGAGCCGGCGCTGGCAGCCAACCTGGTCGCCGGAGCAACGCGAGAACGGCTACGGCCGGTGGAAGAAGGCGGTCCAGCGCACCCTCGACTGGGTCGACGTCGACTGACGCCTGCCCCACCCCCGCAAGGATCCGGGCGGCCGGCGCCCGTCGCCGGCCGCCCCCACCCCTCCCAGGAGAGAGAAGACGGATGCACTCCGCGACACTGTCACCGGCCGCCCGTGAGCGGTCCCTGGCCGCCCTCGACAGCGGTCAGGAACTGGACGTCCTGGTGATCGGCGGCGGCGTCACCGGCGCCGGCTGCGCTCTCGACGCCGTCACCCGCGGCCTGTCGGTCGGGCTCATCGAGGCCCGGGACTGGGCCAGCGGCACGTCGAGCCGGTCCAGCAAGCTCATCCACGGTGGTCTGCGCTACCTCGAGATGCTGGACTTCGGGCTGGTCCGCGAGGCTCTGCGCGAGCGGGGTCTGCTCCTGCAGCGGCTCGCGCCGCACCTGGTCCGCCCGGTGCCGTTCCTCTATCCGCTGCGCCACCGGGGCTGGGAACGCCTGTACGCGCGCGCGGGCGTGCTGCTCTACGACGCGATGAGCCTCTCCGGCAGCCATGCGCGCGGCGTGCCGGCCCACCGGCATCTGAGCCGCCGCGGGGGCGCTGCGCGCCTGCCCGTCGCTGCGGCCGGAGGCGCTGGTCGGCGCCCTGCAGTACCACGACGCGCAGGTCGACGACGCCCGGCTGGTGACCTGCCTCGTCCGCACCGCCGCCGCGCACGGGGCGCACCCGCTGTCGCGGGCTCGCGTCGTGGGTCTGCTGCGCGAGGGCGCCCGGGTCACCGGCGCGCGGGTGCACGACCTGGAGACCGACCGGGTGTTCGAGGTGCGCGCCCGGCAGGTCATCAACGCCACCGGGGTGTGGACCGACGACACCCAGGCCCTCGTCGGCGAGCGGGGCCAGTTCCAGGTGCGCGCCTCCAAGGGCATCCACCTGGTGGTCCCGCGCGACCGGATCCGGTCCAGCACCGGCCTGATCCTGCGTACCGAATCCAGCGTCCTGTTCGTGATCCCGTGGGGCCGGCACTGGCTGATCGGCACCACCGACACCGACTGGGACCTGGACAAGGCGCATCCGGCGGCGACCAGCCGGGACATCGACTACCTGTTGGAGCACGTCAACGCGGTGCTGGCCACCCCGTTGACCCGCGACGACGTCGAGGGCGTGTATGCCGGTCTGCGCCCGCTGTTGTCCGGGGAGTCCGAGGCGACCGCCAAGCTGTCGCGGGAGCACACCGTGGTCAGCCCGGCGCCCGGGCTCGTGGTGGTGGCCGGCGGCAAGTACACGACGTACCGGGTGATGGCGCGCGACGCGGTCGACGAGGCGGTGCGCGGGTTCGGCGCTGCGGTACCCGCCTCCTGCACCGACCGGGTGCCGCTGCTCGGCGCCGAGGGTTACGTCGCCCGGTGGAACCAGCGGCGCCGGCTGGCGCAGCAGTTCGGCCTGCACACCGAGCGCGTGGAGCACCTGCTGCGGCGCTACGGCGCCGCCGTCGACGAGATTCTGGCGCTGCTGCGGGAGGATCCCACGCTCGGTGAGCCGCTCGACGGCGCGGAGGACTACCTGCGGGTGGAGGTCGTCTACGCGGCGTCCGCCGAGGGGGCGCTGCACCTGGAGGACGTGCTCACCCGGCGCACCCACATCTCGATCGAGACCTTCGACCGTGGCCTGCTGGCCGCTCGGCCGGCGGCGACGCTGATGGCGCCGGTCCTCGGCTGGGACGACGAGCGGGTCGACCGGGAGGTGGCGCACKWCGCGCGCGTCCGGGCCGAGCGGGCCGCGCACGAGCAGCCCGACGACGCGGGGGCCGACGCGTCCGGCTGGGCACGCCCGACGTGGTGCCGGCGGCGGCCATGGCAGCCTGAGCGGACTCCGGCGGGTCAGTGGGTCTTGCGTGGTGACCTCTTCGGCGGCCCCGAAGAGGTCACCACGCAGCTCGACCTGGGTGGGCCGCACGATCTTGCCGATCGTCGTCCGCAGTGGGGCAGTGGCTCGGCTGGCCGCTCGGACACCAGATCATCGATCGTCGTCCGCAGTGGGGCAGTGGCTCGGCTGGCCGCTCGGACACCAGATCATCGACGGT
>NZ_JAEVHN010000082.1:0-16174 GCF_016803375.1 Micromonospora sp. 4G55 | reverse complement strand
TGCTGAACGACGCGCCGTTCTACCGCAACCGCCTGCTCTGTCCGGTGCCGGGCGTGCGGATGATCGCGCTACTGCCGATTGTCGATGCCATCACGGTCCCGGCGGAGCTCAACGCCCAGATTCCCGTGATCCAAATGGCCGGCTTCCATGGCCATCTGATCGACGGGCCGGCCGGACTGCGCCACCTGGCCGATCACCTCACCGGCAAGCCGCCAAGCAACCTGCTCCGTTGGGAATACTCGGCCCTCCAGCGGGTCGCCGGAGCGTGGCAGGCACCAGCCCTGCCGTTAGCACTCAATCCGGTATGGCATGCCGCCGACCAGCCCGACCCGGCATTGCGACGGGAACCCTGCCGACCCTGAGCCGAACCGCCAGGGTTGCCTACCGCGGCGCCGGAAGGGCAATGGCACGCGGGCCTTACGCCGGGGACGCCGCCTCCGGCAGGCCGGCCACCAGGGCGGCCAGCCCGCCGGTGTCGAGCAGGTCGGCCGGCCGTACGGTGACGCCGTAGCGCAGTAGTGGACCTGGGTGCCGCAGTTCGAGGCGCCGATCTGGCGTGAGCTGTTGAGCAGGCCGGACGCGGTGCCGGTTTCGCGGGGTGCGACGCCCACACCGGTGCGGTGCGCTTCTATAGCCGGCACGGCTACACCGATTCCGGTGCCTCCCTTGTCAGACGCCTGCTGCGTTAGGGCCCGCGGTGTCGGTCATCGAAGCCAGATGATGGCGGCGATGAGCACGAGGCTGGCGCGGTAAATGGATGCGCGTTTGGCGTAGCGGGTGGGCCAGGTCGCGCCACTGTTTGAGCCGGTTGAAGCAGCGTTCCACGACGTTGCGCTTCTTGTAGATCGCCGTGTCGAAGGCTGGTGGCCGCCCGCCGGCGCTGCCTTTGGCGGCCCGGCGGGCGACCTGGTCGGACCGTTCGGGGATGACGTGCCGGATTCCGCGTTGCCGCAGCGCCCGGCGGGTCGAGTCGTGCGCGTAACCCTTGTCCGCGATCAGCACCTCGGGACGCTTGCGGGGCCCGGCCGGGGTCGGGCTCGGTGACCCGAATCGCGTCCAGCAGGGCCAACAGTTGCGGGTTATCGCCGGCCTGGCCTGGGGTGAGCAGGATCGACAGCGGCCGGCCGCGTCCGTCGACGGCGAGGTGGATCTTCGTGCTTAACCCGCCTCGTGATCGGCCGATGGCCTCACCATCTTGCGCACCAGGCGTCGCCGCACTTGTTGCGGAGCCCCTTTTTGCGGGCGCCAGCGGCATGCTGATGCGCCCGCACGATCGACGAGTTCACGCTGATCGTCCACTGCACCGGTGTGCCGTCGTCGTGGACCTGCGCCGGCGGCCAGGATCCGATCCCACGTGCCGTCCGCCGTCCAGCGGCGCAGGCGTTCATGGCAGGTCTTCCACGGCCCATACCGTTCCGACAGGTCACGCCACGGCGCACCCGTGCGCAGCTTCCACAAAACCCCATTGATGACCTGACGGTGATCCCGCCACCGCCCCCGAGAACCTCCCGGTCGGCGTCGAGCGTGCTCCCCTCGGGTCGGATGAGGCGGTTCCACAACCTCGCCGCCCACCAGATCGCGAGCGACGGCGTAGGTGACGCCGAGGATGCCGGCGGCCTGATCGTTGACGATCGCCGCAGTGATGACGGCGAGGATGAGGCGGAACATCAGTGGCGTGACCAGCGCCATCATGACTCCGACGCCGAGGAACAGCCCGCCGGCGCGCCGACGCTATCCGGGCTGCACGGACGGGCGACCGGCGAGGCATCCGTCCACACCGGGCTGTCGACGTCGCCCACGGCGGTCGTCCCCGCACGCGCGGGGGTCTTCCGGGCCGCTACTGGCGTGAGGACATGGAGCAATAGTCGTCCCCGCACGCGCGGGGGTCCCGGATGGAGGGGTCCGGCTGGGAGTTGCACTGCCGCACGGCGGGGGTCTTCCCCGGAACGACCGCGAACCGATCTGCCCGGCGGGGCGGGTGCCGGCGGCGCAGGGTTCAGAAGAGGGCAGACTGAGGTTCCGCGGCGGTGGGCTGCTTCTCGGCGTTCAGGGGGAGACTGGCTTCGGCGAGCAGTTCTCCGAGTGTAGGCGCGGTGGGCCACCGGCGGGTGACGAGCTCGGATAGCAGTAGCGCCACCGCGGCGGTATCCCACAGCGCGCGATGCGGCTGCGAGTCGGGTGCGGCCGCGTTGACCCGGCCAGTGAGCCCCAGCTCGTGGATGAGCGCGGTCAGGGCGCGGGAGCGGCCGGTTGTGAGTGCCTTCGCGAGGCGCAGGGTGTCGATGAGGCCGGCTGGCCGGAGCGCCGGGAGCTGGCGGTGCAGGAGCCGCCAGTCGACGGTGACGTTGTGGCCGACGAGGTAGCGGCCGTTGATTCGGTCGGCGAGGTGCCGCTCGATGTCGGCGAGGGCGGGGGCGCGGCGCAGTGCGGCGTCGGTGAGCCCGGGTGAGAGCCACGGGCGGCGACCGATGGGCCGGCCGGGGTTGATCAGGGTGGTGTAGCTGGTGGGCATGTCCGGCAGCCCGGCGACGAGCGGGACGAGCGCGATCTCGAGGATCGCTTCGTCGTCGCGGTCCTGGGCGCCGGTGCCTTCCAGGTCGATGACGACCAGGCTGGCGGTGGTCCAGGGGTCGCTCGGGCTGCCGGTCATGCTTCCTCCCCCATTCTGGGTTAGTCGTCGTCTCCATACTTCACGGCATCGACGAGTTCCGCCCGGACCGCGGCGAACCTTTCTGCCTGGTGGGGATCGACCTCGTGGCCGAGGAGCTGGCGGCCGTGGGCGCCGGGGAAATGCGGCTGATTCGCCTCCCAGATTTGGTGGCGCAGGTGGTGCTGCACGGCGTACCGCTTCTGCTCGCCCAAGCCGTGGGTCCACACGTGGCCGGGCTCCACCAGGACGGGGCTGTCGTACCCGAGCATGTCGAGTACGTCCTTGACCTCCTGCTCGGTGGGGTCGCGGTAGTCGTCGATGCAGAGTTGCCTCTGCGTGGCGGGGCAGATGTTGCACAGCTCGTTGACGCCCCAGTGGCCGTTGTAGTCAGCCACGTCGTGGGCGTAGGAGACGCCGCAGCTGGTCTTGCGGAACAGCGGGGTCTTGATGCCGGACGCCTTCCACGCGCCGACGATCAGCTCGTCGATCTCGCGCGGGAGGGTCTTGCGGCGGGCGTAGTCGTCGCCGTACGGCACCTGTACGCCGAGCTGGCGCAGGTAGGCGGCGTTCTCCGGCTTGTGGTAGTAGCCGGTGAACACGGCGGCGTCGACGTCGCCGGCGACCTCCAAGACGTGGTTGATGGTTTCGGGGGCGGTGTTCCAGCCGGTGACGATGGGCCGCCAGTACAGCACCACGCCGGTGCGCTTCTTGTGGGCGAGCGCGGTGTAGATCGAGTTGATCGTGATGGCGCTCTTCGTGATCGGCTCGACCCGGTCGTCTTGGATGCCGGAGTAGGTAAAGAGAAGGGTCACCTTCAGGTGGCGCAGCGACTCCAGGATCTCCATGTCCTGGCCGGTGACCTTGAACCGGGTGATGATGAGGACCTGGTTGGTATACCCGCGCTCGTCGAGGGCGCGTAGAACCTGGAACAGGTGAGGTTTCACGCCGGGCAAAAACGGGTCGGTGGCCTTGTTGAACAGCTGGATCGGGGTGACGTGCGGCCGGAACGCTTCGTGCCCGATCAGCAGCTCGATCGCCTCCTGCGTGGGCACCAGCAGCGTCGGGATCTTGTCGTCGAAGTTGCCCCAGAAGTGGCGGACGCAGTACCCGCAGTCGAGCGGGCAGCCGACGATGTGGTTCAGCGACAGCCCGGACTTGCGGTAGCCGACGATCAGCTGCATGTAGGGGTCGAGGCGGGCCTGCTCGGCGGCCGGCATGAGGTTCAGCTGGCGGGGGCCAGGACTGATCTGGACGGGGACCTGGGTCATCGGGCGCCTCCTCGGGCGGCGGGTGGGCGCAGCAGGTGCGTGCGCTGGGGTCCGTACCAGATGCCGAAGTCCCGTTCGACCACGCCGCTGTGGTCGGACGTGTGGATGAGGTTGTCGACCAGGCGGCCCTCGGCCACCGCCTTGTCGAGGGTGTCCTTGGCGTAGCGGCCCCGCACGGTGGTGCTGGGGGCCCTGGCCGGGTCGGTCACGCCGACGACGGCGCGTACCCGCTCGGCGGCGTTCTCGCCGTAGCCGAGGGCGACGACGACCCGGTTGCCGATGAAGATGCGCCGCAGCTCTGCGGGCACGTCGCGGCCGAGCTGCTCGGACAGGGGCAGCATGTCGTCGTAGTGGGCGAACACCTGGTCTTCGGTGGGGATCACCGTGTGGGAGTCGACGATGGTGACCAGCCCTTGCATCCATTCGAGGACCTCGCTGACGAGGCCGCGGCGGACGCAGTCGGGCTTGAGCAGGATGACGGTCCAGCGGGACCAGTCGACGGCGGCGGTGTCGTCGGTCATGCCCAGCTGCCGGGGAAGGCGGGCACCCGCTCGGGCCACCGGTTGGCCACCAGCCACCAGTGCCCGGGGTGCAGCTCGGCGAGGATGTCCCGGCTGACGGGCTTGCCGGGGTTGTGCACGATCTGCCGGTAGAACTCGAACAGCGCCAGCACCCGCCGCCAGTACGGATCGACGCGCACCGTGGTCAGCCGGCCGGGAGTGAGCTGGTCGCGGTCATCGCGCAGCACCTGCTCCCATGCCGCGACCTCCCGGATGATCTCCCAGCTCGTGGCGGGCATCTGGTCGACCGGAAAGCGGCGGTTCGGCAGCGGACCGGTCGCCTCGGCCAGCATGGCGTCGACCTTGTCCACGTCCAGCTTGTTGATGTGCATCGAGCCGACGTGGTGGGCGTACGTGCCGACGCCGACGCCGAGGCGGCGGGCGGTGAACTCCTGGACGAAGGTGAACGCGAACGTGTCGCCCAGCAGGCCAATGACGGCGTCGTTGCCGCGCATGTAGGCCGACATGTGCAGCTGCCCGTTCCGAAGGAGGAATTGCAGGCCGAGGGTGCAGGCCACGTCCGGGTTGACGGGGTCGACCAGCTCGTCGGGGCGCATGATCACCATGGCGGCGCGCTTGGTATCAGGGTCGTCGCCGAGCAGCCGCTCCACCCGCTGGAACTGGCTGTACGCGTCGGGCTGGCCGGGCCGGAACAGGCGGGGCCCGTAGGCGGTGCCGGTGAGCCGGGCGCCGTCGGCGGACAGCTTACGCAGCTGCGGCGCGTAGTAGGAGATCATGTCGACGTCGTCGCGGCCGGTCAGGTACCACAGGGCCTCGGCGTGGTTGAACACGACGTTGGCCTTGCGGGCGGCGAGGTAGACGATCCGGTCGACGGGGTCGGTGATGGTGAAGCTGGCGTTGATGATCTCCAGGGCGTCCTTACCTCGCCCGCAGGTGTCGAAGCGGTGCCTGGTGGCGATCTCCCGCAGCACGGCCAGGTACGCCGGCTGGAAGCTGCCGAACTCGGGTCCGAAGACCATGGGCGTCTCCCTCACTCGGGGGTGGACATCAGGTCGGTCATGACCTGCTGGAAGACGGCTGCCTGGCGGGACAGCCGCATCTGGTCGAGGTAGCGCAGGCACTGGTAGATCAGCCCGGCGTGGGTGACGGTTCCGGCAATGCGCTGGAGGTACTCGACCCGCTCGACGACGTCTTTGCCGTCGACGACGATGAGCTCGTCGGGGACGAAGTGGTGCCCGTCGACGACGTCGGCGGGCATGAGCGGCACGCAGCCGGCGAGGACCGCCTCGAACAGCCGCTGGGTGATGTGGCCGACGGCGGCGTACCGGTCGGGCAGCAGCATCACGGTGGCCAGGGCACCGCGGTGGATCCGGTCGACCTCGGTGAACGCGCACCGGCCGGTGAAGTTGACGTGCGGCCACGCCTGGGTGCGAGTCCACTTCCCCGCTACGCGGTGGCCCACGCGCGCGGCGGCGGACGCGAAGTACCGGTCGAAGTGCTCATCGCGGTCGTACTGGTTCCCGACGTACACCAACGACGTAGGCCGGTGAAGCTGCGCCAGCTCGTAGGCGTCGGCGGCGTCGAGCCGGGAGTCGGGCACCGGGCAGAGAATGGTGGTCGCGCCCGGTGTGGGTCGGGCGGCGAACTCGCACACCCGCACGTTGCGCAGCGCGCGCAGCGGGTCATAGGCGGGCAGCCGTCGGTCCAGGTCCCAGATGATGGTGGGTACGCCGGCGAGGGTGTAGTGCTCGATCAGCTCGGTCTGTCGGTGCAGGTCACAGTGGTGACCGGGGCTGCCGCAGGCCGTGGTGTTGCGGCCGGGCAGCGGCCACCGCCACTCGAACATCACGACGTCGAGGTCGGGCAGGGCGCTGTTGAAGTCGTACGCGTCGCGCAGGTCGAGGCCGGCATCGTCCAGGTCCCGGTTGGCCTGAAGCAGCGTCACCAGATGACCTGCGATCTCCAGCGCGTCTATCAGAGGGGTCCGGTACGAGCGCGAGCCGTCGGGGGTGTCAACGACGCCGGGGCCGAGGAACCCCCAGCAGCTGTAGCCGATTTCCAGTCGCCTCACCGAGGGTCTCCCGTCAGGATTGGCGCCGGCGGCCGGGATCGCCGTTGCAGCACGTCTCGGGCGATGCGCAGTGGGAGGCAGTTGGCCACGCCGCAGCGTGGGCACTGACCGCAGGCGTTCGGCCAGTGATAGGTGGCCACAATGCGAGCCAGCAGGATCACCTGCGCGGTCGCCTGCGGCAGTGACAGGCCGACGACCGTCATGACGCCGACTGTCGGGCGGCGGCGTCTGCGACGACCTGGGCGAGGTAGCTCTCGGCCCATTCGTTCTCCTCGCAGGTCCTGGGTGAGGTGCAGGAGATGCACACCCTGGCGTGAGGGCGGCGGTCGGGCGTCCGGTGCAGGAGGGCGATCGAGTTGGGCGTGGCCGTGATCGCGGCGGTGATGGCGTGGACGAGGATGCCGCTCATCGGGGCCGCCCCGGCACCCGGTAGAGGGTGCGCTGCCCAAGGGTCATCAGCGGCCCGACCCTCGGGTAGAAGTGGGTCGGCTCCACCAATGGCCCCACCTGCTTCGGCAAGCACCCTGAGGCAGGCTCAGGGAGCCGGGATCGCTCGGCCATCGCGCTACGCGAGACATACACCGTCATGCCGGCACCTCCATCAGAGACGGTGAGCGGCGGGCTCGCCGGGGGAAGGGCGAGCCCACCGCCGCACCACAGCGGCCGGGAGCAGACCGCCAATCACCCACCCACGCAGCCCTCCTGGCGGTACGCAGGCGGGGCATCATTCGCACGCGTAAGGGAGCGGGCTGGGACGGCACCGGGCGAAGCGCCAAGGCCAGCTCTTGACTCCCGGCGCTTCCGTTATTCATCCCGAGCTCCCTGGCGAGAGGCTGCGATTGCGCGCCGGCCGCGTACTCGCCGAGAGTGGCGCACCAGCCCAGTCAGGTTCGCTCGGTGAGTGCAGCGTTGGGGATGTCCTGGCGGTGCACTCACGGTGCACCTGCCAGCACGCCAAGTGCCGATACGATCGTCCGGACGACTGTCCGCATTGAGAGGACGTGCGATGGCCGCGGTGACGACCTGGACCGGCCGGGAGGCAAACGCTCTGCGTCAGGCGTTGCGGATGAGCGTTACCGGCTTCGCCGAGCACCTGGGCGCGGCACGGCGAACGGTGGCCAAGTGGAGCAGCCAAGGCAACAAGGTCCATCTGAGGGCCGACATGCAGGCCGCTCTCGACACGGTCCTGGCGCGGGCCACCTCGGACGTCCGGGAGCGCTTCGAAGCAATGGTGAGGGGAGGTACCAGTGGTGCACTTGCGGGTCCCGCGACGCTGTCCGTCAGGGACACGCAGACCCATACTGGCGAAGGCGGCATTCACGACTTCGACTCGGATGGGGACGTGCGGCGCAGAGATCTCCTGACCGGCGTGACGATCAGCGGCATCGCCCTGCCGAACGTCGCGGCTCTGCTCGACGCACTGGTCGCACCACGACCTTGCAGCCCCGAGCCAATTGCCTTACCGATCCGGCAGTTCGGTCGGGAGGTAGCCGCCGCGAAAACCGACTATCAGGCGTGCCGTTACGAGCAGGTTCTCGCCAGGCTTGTGGCCCTGCTACCCGCCGTGGAACCCACTCGTGCCGAGGCCGAGGGTGAGCAGCGGACGCAGGTCGACGCCCTGGCCAGCGACCTCTACCACGTCGTCGGCAGCGTGCTGCTCAAGGTCGGCGACAAAGGCATGGCCTTGGTCGCCGCCGAACGCAGCGCCCGTGCCGCTGAGAGCAGTCAGGACCCGGTGGCGATGGCTGCAAGTGCCCGGATCATGACCCACGCCCTCATGAGCAACGGCCACGGTAGCCAGGGGCGACAGCTTGCCGAAGACGCGGCCGAGCACCTCCGACGCGGCAGCGGACTCGCGTCGACCGACGCGGTCGCCGTGTACGGCGCACTGCTGCTTCGCGGTGCTATCGCCGCCGCCCGCGACGACAACAGAGACAACGCGCAGGCCATGCTCGATGAGGCTTCCCATGCCGCCGATCGACTCGGCTACGACGGCAACGACCGGTGGACCGGCTTCGGTGCCACCAACGTCCTGCTGCACCGCGTCAACATCGCGCTGACCCTGGGCGACGCCGGCACCGCCATCACCCTCGCCCGCCAGGTGCCGCTGGACAAGATCGACCTCGCCGAACGCAGAGCCTCCCTGTTCGTCGACGTGGCCCGCGCCTACACGCAATGGGGACGCTACGAGCACGGCCTGAACGCGCTACGCAACGCGTACGAGGTGGCACCAGAGGAGATCCGGTGCCGACCAGCGGTGCAGCGCATCGCCAGCGACCTGGCAGTCCTCACCCGGGGGCGCGTTCGCAGTGCTGCCCTCGACTTCGCCCAGCACGCCGGGATCCGCGTATGACCAGCGGACACCTGCAAATCGTCGTCTGCGCTGCCGGCCCCGCCGCAGACGTGACACAACTGGTCACCACCGCGACGCGCCAGTCGTGGACAACGGCGGTCACCGCCACCCCCAGCGCCCTCGACTTCCTCGACGCAGAAACGATAGAACGGCTGACCGGGCACCCGGTCCGGTCCACCTACCGGTCCTCCCCCGGCACCAGCCGATCTCTCCCCGCCGCGGACGCGCTCATCATCGCCCCCGCCACCTACAACTCCCTCAACAAGATCGCCCTTGGCATCGCCGACAACTATGCGATGACCGCAGTCGCCGAGCTAATCGGCCGGCGGGTGCCCACCGTGGTCGTCCCGTTCGTCAACGCCGCCCTGGCCACCCGCACACCCTTCCAACGTGCCGTGGCGAACCTTCGCGATGAGCACGTCCGGATTCTTCTCGGGGCCGACGACGGATGGGAGCCACACCCACCCGGCAGCGGCAACAGTCGCCAGAATGCCTTCCCCTGGACGACGGCGTTCGAAGCGGCGACCGGGTTGGCCGGCGAGAGATCGAGCAGGTGAAACCCGGTGCTCACATAATCGTCATTCTGCGCAGGAAGCCATACCCACGGCAGCCGACCGCACCCGTCCCCCCGATCCGGTGACTACGGTCCGCGTTGCTGCCGACTGTCAGCGGCTCCCGGCCCAGCACGGTTAGGCGGTTACCAGCCGGGGTAGCGATGCAGCCAGTTTGGGTCGGTGTCCGGCTGCTTGTTCACCGCAGCGAGGTGATCCCATCGGGCAGGCCCTTCAAGCCGTCACGCTCGGGTTCTTGATTTCGGTGAATACCGACAGCCAGAACTTGGCGCCCTCACCACCATCGCCGGCCTACAGCCCGAGAATGTTCCCGCTCACCGTTGACCGTGACCCCGACGACCACGTAGACCGGCCGCTTGACCACCTGCCCATCCCGGACCTTGGGCCATGATCGCGTCGATGAACAGCACCGGATACACGCGGTCGAGAGGCCGTTGGCACCACTCGGTCATCTCCTCGACGACCTTGTCGATGATCCTAGACCGGGTCCTTGTTGACCCTCGCCCCGTAGACCTGATCGAAGTGCGCCGCGAAGCTCCCCGGTCGTCAAACCTCGGGCGGTCAACGACAACACGAGGTGGTCGACGCGGGTCAGGCGGCGCTGCCAGCCGGAAGGCAACCCGCCCGGACCCACCAGATCCACACCCTCGGCTCGGGCCTGCCCAGCCATCTGCTGCCCTAACAGACGGGTATCCATCGGCTTCGGCACAGACTCGATGATCTCGGCGACTGTTCTCGTCAACCTTGAGGCGGCTCGGGGGCCGACGGGCTGGCCGGTGTCGCGGCAGCCAGGTGGGCAGCCAGTCCCCGGGAGGTCGGCATTTCGACGAGCCGGATGTCGGCCCGTGGCCGCTTCGCCCCACCGATCTGCCCCGTCGCTGATCTCAGAGCGTGTTTGAGATCGTCTGGTGTGGACGGCGTGGCGGCCTGACATCGACGATCCGGCCCGGCAGGGTGGCCGGGATGTCCGCTCGTCGTGGCTACCCCTCCGACCTGACCGATGCCCAGTGGGCGCTGATCGAGGCGCTGCTGCCGGAGCCGAACACGGACGGGCGGCGGGAGAAGCACCCGCGTCGGGAGATCGTCAACGCGATCCTGTACGTCGTCCGCGCGGGATGTCCGTGGCGGTATCTACCAGCGGATCTACCGCCGTGGCAGACGGTGTACTGGTACTTCACCCGGTGGGAAGACGCCGGCGTGACCGAGAAGCTCCTGACCACGCTTCGGATCAAGGCGCGGGTGCAGCAGGGCCGCTCCCCGGAGCCGTCGGCGGGGATCATCGACTCCCAGTCGGTCAAGGGCGCCGACACCGTCGGCCGAGACAGCCGGGGCTACGACGCCGGGAAGAAGGTCAACGGTCGCAAGCGGTTCGTCGTCACTGACACCCTGGGCCTGCTGGTCACGGTGACCGTGCTGGCCGCGAGCTGGCAGGACCGCGACGGCGCGAAGGCCGCCCTGCTCAGCGCCTACATGGCCACCCCGATCCGACACGTCTTCGCCGACCAGGGCTTCACCGGACGACTCGTCGACTGGACCCGCGACATCCTGCGCACCACGCTCGAGATCGTCCGCAAGCCCACCGACCAGCGCGGCTTCGCCGTGCATCCGCGCCGGTGGGTGGTGGAACGCACCCTGGCCTGGCTCACCGCCTGCCGCCGACTCGCCCGCGACTACGAACGCCACCCCGAGGTTACCGCGGCGCTCATCCGCTGGGCCGCCATCGCCGGCATGACCCGCCGCATCACCCGCGGCCAACCCGCACGCCGTCAATCCCGCCGCACCTTCACCTGGACCTGATCACGGCCATCTCAAACACGCTCTTAGCGTGTTCGTAGCGCCCGGACTGACGGGCGGTGCACCGCTCGACGTGAGCCAGCCGGCGACAGTACGGCAACAGGATTGCGTGAGACGTCGACGCAGGGATGTCGAGCCGGCCGGCGATCCGGGCCCCCCTCCTCGCTTCTTCACCCGCAGGTGTAGTACCTGTGCTCCACCGCAGGGCGGGTCCGGTTCGGGCCAGCCACATCCGCGCCGTCCTCGGCGCTATCGACACCGCAACAGCATCACCCGCGCCGCGATTACGAGCGCTGGCGACGTTGGCTGATTGCTCGTGCGCGGTCCCTGCCGCAGGGCATGAGGAATGCAGCGGTGAAGGAGTCCTGCTCGACCCGTGCGCTCCCACGCTTGTTCCTCAAGACGAGGGACCGAGCTTCTGGCGGGTATCGCAGCGACGGCGGGTTCGCCAGCCTTGACGACGTTGAGGAGCCCCAATCGGATGGTTCTCCCGACGACCGAAGGACGTCCCAGTTGTTACTTAACAATTTGTTAGTCGTATAATGTGATCTTGATTGCACCGTTCGGTCTTGGCGCTCCGTAGCCTCTCTCGAGCCGACCGACACATCCCCTCGGCTGTCTCACGGTGCTGCGGGAAGATCCCCGCAGCCCTCAGAAAGGGCTCCGGATAATGCGCACATTCGCTCAGGCTCTCGTCCTAGTTGGCGCCACGGCGGCTACGGTGTTTCCGACCCCCGCTCAAGCGGCTACTCCGGGAACCACCACGGCGCTGCTGGGCACCTACGGTTTCGGCCGTGCGGCCGTCATCGGTGAGGCCGGAAAGGCCGCGGGTGCTTGGGAGTCGTTCTCAGTGAGGTCTGGCTTCGCCGGCGACGACTTGACTATCACCTACAGCCCGCGAACCCAGGCATACGCGGCCGAGATGAAGGTTTACAATGCGGCCTTCGACCAAGTCGCCGACCCCCAGGCTGAATGCCAGCAGGTCGGCACCGACGGTGTCGAGCACAAGGTTTGGGTGTCGTTCCGTTGTCAGACCGGCTTCGTCCCAAGTTACACCCTGTTCGTGCGCTGACGCTCGACGCTCCACTTGCCGCCCGTGGCAATCTGGTGGTCGATGGTCGCAGACTGCGAGTCAGGCCCGCGGCCGCCCCTGAGCGGACGTGCAACAACCACCCATCGACGCCTGCGGGGTTGACGACCAGCGCAATCGACTGTCTGGAGCTGGGACGCCACCTACCTGCATGGGCCGGACATCTATTACTGTCTATACTCGCAGCGGTAGTTGCGACGGAGCCGGCCCCCCCGGGGGGCCGGCTCCGTTGAAGGGGCAGAAGTTCTGGCTAGCCCAGATCGAGCCGAGGGACTCCCACTGCGGGCTGCGGCGATGTTGTTGGGGTCCAGTTCTAGTGTGATCTCGAGAGCGGCTGGAGGTTGAGATGCGAGCTGTTTGGATTACGAAAGCTGGCGGCCCAGAGGTGTTGGAGGTACGTGAAACCCCAGATCCAGAGCCTGCCTTCGGCGAGGTGCGCATCCGGGTTCGGGCCGCTGGTCTCAACTTCGCAGAGGTGATGGCGAGAATGGGTCTTTACCCTGACGCGCCGAGAACCCCCTGCGTGGTCGGGTACGAGGTTGCGGGTGTGGTTGACGCCGTAGGTGAAGGGGTAACCGACCTGGCAACAGGTACGCGGGTGATCGCTTTGCCCCGCTTCGGCGGGCACGCGGAGGCGATCTGCGTCCCGGCTGAGCAAGTCGTGCCGATGCCGCAGGAGATGAGCTTCGAAGACGGGGCTGCACTGCCAGTCAACTACATCACCGCTTACCACATGCTGTTCCGGATCGCTGCGATCCGTCCAGGCGAGAGGGTGCTGGTCCATATGGCCGCCGGTGGTGTCGGCCTGGCCGCGCTCCAACTCTGCAAGACTGTGGACCGCGTAGTAACCTTCGGTACCGCCTCAGCTTCTAAGCACGACGTCCTCCGCACCGAGGGCTGCACGCACCCCATCGACTACCGCACCAAAGACTATGCAGTCGAAGTGAGCCGTCTCACCAAAGGCACAGGTGTCGATGTGGTACTCGACGCCCTCGGCGGACGGGACTGGCGCAAAGGCTACGGCCTCCTCCGCCCGACCGGCCGCCTCATCGCGTTCGGGTTCGCCAACATGTCTGTTGGCGAACGGCGAAACCTTCTGCGCATCATTACCCAGGCGATCTCCGTCCCCCGATTCACGCCACTCGGGATGATGGAGAAGAACCGTGCGGTCGCTGGCGTCAATGTGGGCCACCTCTGGGGTGAGATAGACATGCTGCGTGAGAACCTGCTGACGCTGCTCCAGCTCTACCGCGAAGGCAAGATCAGACCGACCATCGATAGAGCGTTCCCATTTGCCGAGGCTGCCGATGCACACCTTCGCATCCAAGAGCGCCGAAACATCGGGAAGGTCATCCTGATTCCCTGAGCATGCCGGCCCGATGCGTGCCCATCCAGAACTGGCGTTGGCACACCATCAGGTTGTCCGACGCCGGCACCACCCGGTCGAACTCCACCGGCCCACCCGACTCCACCGCCGGCGGCTCGACCCGAGTGGCTCAGCGTCGGTCACCACCGGCTGGACTGGGGTAGCAGGGACGGAATCCAAGGTGGGTGGCAGCCACAGGTCGACCAGTGCCCGCTGCTGCGTCGGGACCGGCTGAAACCGGTCAGCCGGGATGACCGGCGTCTTCGGTTCCAAGGCCTGGCGGTACCGGCCTTGCCGCTGGGCGCAGTCGACGCCGCCTTCGCGGCCCTGACGTGCGAGCGCCCACGGCACGTGAACAGGGGCCGCCCCCTGGAACGTTCGGGCGGCCGCTACGGTGCATCACACGGGGGCTGATCCTTCTTTTCAAGAGTGCGCGAAGCTCCCGTCGGCTTCCGATTCCAAGTTTGGCATAGATTCGCTGGAGGTGATTCTCTACGGTCCGGGCGGATAGGCTCAGCGTTTCAGCGATGTCTTTACTGGTGCTGCCCGGCATTGCGCGCTACGCCGGCATCTTCGGCGCGGTCTTCGGTGTCGGCACCATCGCCGGTCCGCTGATCGGCGGCCTGCTCGTCGACACGTCGTGGCTGGGCTGGCGGTGGTGCTTCCTGATCGGGGTGCCGTTCACCATCCTCTCCATCGTCCTGCTGCAGCGCACCCTGCACCTGCCGGTCGTCCGCCGCAAGGTGAAGATCGACTGGTTGGGCGCGGTGCTGATCACCTCGGGCGTCTCCACGCTGCTGATCTGGTCGTCCCTGGCGGGCAACAAGTTCGCCTGGGCCTCGGGCTGGACGGCCGCAATGGTCACCGGCGGTGTGGTCCTGCTGGCGCTGGCGGTCCTCGTCGAGTCGCGGGCGGCGGAGCCGATCGTCCCGCTGGACATCTTCCGCAACCGGACGGTCTCGCTGGCCACGGTCGCCAGCGTGCTGGTCGGTGTCGCGATGTTCGGCGGCACCGTCTTCCTGTCCCAGTACTTCCAGATCTCGCTGGGCAAGTCGCCGACCGTCGCGGGCCTGATGAGCCTCCCGATGATCTTCGGTCTGCTCGTCTCGTCGACGATCGCCGGCCAGCTCATCACCAAGTTCGGCCGGTGGAAGGCCTACCTGGTGGCCGGCGCCGCGGTGATGACCGTCGGGATGCTGCTCCTGGGCACCATCGACGCCCGCACCAGCGTGGTCGTCCTGTCGATCTACATGGCCGTGCTGGGCATCGGCGTCGGCATGCTCATGCAGAACCTCGTGCTCGCCGCGCAGAACGACGTGCCGGCCCACGAGCTCGGCGCCGCCACCTCCGTGCTGACCTTCTTCCGCAGCATGGGCGGGGCCATCGGGGTCAGCGCGCTCGGCGCCGTCCTGGCCAACCGGGTGACCTCGCTGATGACCGAGAAGCTCGGCCCGGCCGCGGCGACCGGCGGCGGCTCCGCGGAGGTGCCCGACCTGTCCACCCTGCCCGAGCCGGTGCTGCGCATCGTGCAGGACGTGTACGGCACCGCCACAGCCGACCTGTTTCTGGTGGCCGCGCCGATCGCGCTGCTCGCGCTGGTCGTCGTGCTGTTCATCAAGGAGAAGCCGCTGCACACCCTCAGCGGCGACGAGCGACGCGCCCAGGAGGAGGCGGCCGCGCAGGTGCCGGTGCACTAGCCACCGCTGGGTGGCCTGGATAGGGGCTTTGACGCCTGTGCGGGTGATCTCGCCGGTCAGGCCGCGTCCGGCGAGCAGGTCGCGGGTGGCGGCGGAGTCGTAGCCGGCGTCCAGGTGCACGGTGATGTCGTCAGGCAGGTGACCGAGGTCTTGGAGCCGGTCGAGGGTGGGTTCCAGCAGTGGGGAATCGTGGCGGTTGGCGCCGGCCAGGACGCGTCCCAGTGGGATACCGCGGGCCTCGATCATCATCGAGCGTTTCATGCCTTGCTTGCCGCGGTCGACCGGGGATCTGCCGGCGACCTCGCCGCCGCCGGGGGCCTTGGTGATGCACCCGTCGATGGCCAGGTTGTTGAGCAGCAGGCCGACGATGCGGTCGTAGGCGTCGAGCGCGATTGCCTTGAGCTGGGCGAACACCCCGAGGCTGATCCATTCGTCGCGGCGGTTGCGGATCGTGGTGGCCGAGCAGGTCGAGTCGGCGATGGCCTCATACGAGCAGCCGAATCGCAGCACTTGCAGGAGCTTGTCGAACACGATCCGGTCGGCGATGCGCCGGCGGTGGCAGCCCAGCGGATGGCGCGGATCGGTGGCGGGTCGTGCGGGTAACAACGCGGCGAACTGGTCCCACAAGGGGTCGCTCAGCCAAGATGGGACAGCGGGCACAGGCGTTCCAGTGATCACTAGGCGTAGGAACCTTCATGATCACTGATGTCTGTGCCCGTCTCCTACCCGCCCGGTCCTCGCTGACCTATTTGCGCGGCCTCTAGATCAACTACTTAGAGGGCATCTGATCTC
>NZ_JAEVHN010000081.1:0-16189 GCF_016803375.1 Micromonospora sp. 4G55 | reverse complement strand
CCGGCACCGACTGGGTACCGGTCGGCACGCTGGACGGCGTACCCGCGTGGGCGGCCGACGTCGCCGAGGCCGCGGAGTCGTGGGGGCGCTGGCGCAGCTGGCGGTCGCTCGCCGCCGAGCTGCCGGAGCCGTACGCCACGGCGGCCGGGCGGGCGCTGGCCGTGGTCACCTGGCGGCGTACCCACCGGTGGTGCGGTGCGTGCCGGGCCGAACTGGCCGACGTGCCCGGGGAGACCGCCCGGCGGTGCCCCGGCTGCGACCTGTACGTGCCGATGCCGCTCTCCGCCGCCGTGCTCACCGCGATCACCCGCCCCGGCCCGACCGGCGGCCCCGACGAGCTGCTGCTGGTGCGGCACGCGTACGGGCCGACGGAGCTGTGGGCGCTGGTCGCCGGGTTCGTCGAGGCCGGCGAGACGCTGGAGGCGGCGGTACGCCGGGAGGTCGGCGAGGAGGTCGGGCTGGCCGTCGACCGGGTGGCCTACTTCGGCAGCCAGCCGTGGGCGATGTCCGGGCCGGGGACGCTGCTGACCGGGTTCACCGCCACCGCCGCCGACCCGTCCGCCGAGCCGGTGGTGGACGGGCGGGAGCTGGTCGAGGCGCGCTGGTTCCCGCTGGACGCGCTGCCGGCGGAGCTGCGCCGGCGTACTCCATCTCGCGCTGGCTGATCGACGCGGCGGTGACCGCCGGGCGGCGCTGAGCCGGGTCAGACGCCGAGCAGGGTACGCAGGTGGCGCGGCGGCGGGCAGTCGTGCGCGAGCATCGCGTCGTGCCAGTCGCGCACCGACACCCCGTCCGGGCGCGCCGCGGCGATGTCGGCCATCTCGCTGTAGCCCACGAAGTACGTGGAGAGCTGGGTGGAGGTGAGCAGCGCCCGCCGCCACTTGCCGGCCGCCTCGCCCTCCTCCTGGAAACCGCGCCCGGTCATCAGCGCCATCGCCTCGGGCTCGGGCAGGTCCTCGCAGTGCACCAGCTGGTCGAGCAGCGCGTTGATGGTCATCCGCAGCTGCATCTTGAGCTGCTGCAACCGCACCGGCAGGCCACCGAAGCCGAGGCCGGCCATCAGCTCCTCGGTGTAGACCGCCCAGCCCTCGATGAACACGCCGGACTCGGTCAGCGGGCGGACCCGGGTCGGGCCGGCGTACCGGCGGGCGTGGGCGAGCTGGAGGAAATGGCCGGGCATCGCCTCGTGCACGGTGAGGTTGCGGATCATGTGGTCGTTGTACTCGCGGTAGAACGACTCCACCCGGTGCGCGGGCCAGTCCGCCGGGGTGGGCGAGATGCAGTAGAAGGTGGGCAGCGCCGCGGTCTCCAGCGGGCCGGGCGAGTCGCAGTAGGCGACGGCGACGCCCCGGGCGAACTCGGGCATCTCCTGGATCACGCACGGGTCGTCGACCAGGGTGACCAGGTCACGGTCCCGGACGAAGTCGACGGCCTCGTCCAGGGTGGTCGAGGCGAGGTCCACGATGGAGTGGTTGTCGGGGTGCTCGGCGGCGAGCAGGTCCAGCGCCCGGCGTACCGTCTCGTCGTCGGCCGGGCCGCCGACCAGCTCGACGGCCGCGGCGCGGATCTCCTCGGTGACCCGGTCCAGGTTGGCCCAGGCGCGGCGCTGCACCTCGGCGGCGCCCAGCTCGGTGTCGAGGGTGTGCCACAGCCGCGCCTCCCAGCGCCGCCGCCCCAGCCGGGGGTCGCGCCCCGGTCCGGCGTCGGCCGCGAGACCGATGCGCAGCCACGCCACGAACTCCTCCAGCGCCGCGATCGCCGCGGTCGCGGCCGGCTCCACCCGGTCGAACATGGCGGGCGCCTGCGCCAGCAGCAGCGGCACCTCGTCGCGAATCAGCGCCGCCGTGCCGGTGAACTGCCCCACCGCCGTCTCGGCGTGGATCCGGGGCATGTCGCGCAGCGTCGCGCGCGCGGTCGCCAGGGCATCGGGTACGGCCGACAGCCGCCCGACCAGGTGGGTGACGCGTTCCTCGACCGGGGCGTACGGGCGGGCGAGCACCGCGTGCAGCAGCGGCCCGGGGTTGTGCCGCAGCGGGTCCCACTCGTACCCGCGGATCTCACCCAGCTCGAACAGCTCCCGGTCGACCAGGGCGCTGAGCAGCGCGTGGTCGACCTGCTCCTCCACCTCCAGCGCGTCGGGGTCGAGTTCGGAGAGCGCGTCGGCGGCCTCCCGCAGCATCGCCTGGTCGGCCTTGACGGCCTCCGGGGAGAGATCGGGCAGCCGATCGTCGTACCGGTGGTCACCGGCGGAGGTGGCCAGCCCCGGGCGGCTCTCCAGCAACGCCTCGACGATCCGTTCCGCCAGCGGCACGAAGGGTTCCATCCCCAAGACCCTACCCACCACCCTCACCCACCGATGGCCACCACGACCTGCCGCCCCGCGCAGGGTCGAACCCTGCGGAGGGCGATCTGCGGCGTGTCGCGGTGTCGGGATCGCGGGATACCGCGACCTGCCGCATTCCGCGTTGATCATGAGCCTTGTCGGGGCTCGATCGTGAGACCGGCGGCGGCGAGAGGAAGGCGTCAGGCGGAGGGCCCGGCTTCGGCGGTGCGGACCGCGTCGGCGTAGGCGAGGGTGGTACGGCGCAGGGCGGCCTCGGGGTCGATGCCGGCCTCCCGGGCGGCGGCGACGGTGGCCAGCAGGCTGGCACCGAGTCGCGCCTCCGGGTCGACCTGGGTGTCCGCCAGCGGGGGCGGAACGGCGAGGCCGATCCGGCCCGCGCGGTCCAGGATCTTGGCGGCCAGGGCGAGCGCGGGCTGGCTCAGCGCGATGCCGTCCAGCACCGAGGCGCGGGCCTTCTCGGCCTGCTTGATCCGCTCCCAGCTCGCCTCGATCTCCTCCAGCGTGCCCGTCTCCGCGCCGGCGAAGACGTGCGGGTTGCGGCGGACCATCTTGTCCACCAGGCCGCCGGCCACGTCGTCGACGCTCCACCGCTCGCCCTCGGGCAGCTCCTCGGCCAGCCGGGCGTGCAGCAGCACCTGGAGCAGCACGTCACCCAGCTCCTCGCGGAGCGCGTCGGTGTCGTCGGCGCTGATCGCGTCGTAGGCCTCGTAGCACTCCTCCAGCAGGAAGCCGGCGAGGCTGCGGTGGGTCTGCGAGCGCTTCCACGGGTCACCGCCGGGCGAGGCGAGCCGGTCCATCACCTCGACCGCGTCGAGCAGCCGCGCGCCGGGCGGGTCCCAGGAGCCGTACATCAGCTCCAGCTCGGCCAGCCCCGGCTGGCGGGCCAGCCGCAGGCCCAGCTCCCGGGCGAGCGCCTCGTCACCGGCGGGACCGGCCAGCCAGACCGCCGTGCCGTGCGCCGCCACCGCGTCGAGCAGCGCCTGCGTCGCGCCGGCCTCGACCACCGTGACCTCGGCGCCCGCCGCCCGGACCGCCGTGGTCAGCGCGCTCTCCCCGCCCGCCAGCACCGGCGCGGAGCGTACGACGTCCCAGGCGGCCGCGGTCAGCAGGCCGGCCGGCAGCCGGGGCGACGTGACCAGCAGGACGATCCGTGCGGGCCTGCTCAGGGGGCCACCGACCCGGCCTGCTCGGCCGGGGTGGCGACCGGCTCAGGGGTCGAGATGTCGGTCACCGGGCCGCTGGCGTCGACGTACGGCAGGGCGTAGAAGACCAGCTCCTGGCCCTTGTTGACCCAGGACGGGACGCCCAGCGGCCGGAAGCGCGGGTTGACCGACAGGTCCACCTTGTCGGCCTGCTCCTCCAGCGCCGCGCTGAGCGCCGACGCGGTACGGACGAAGCCGCCCTCGCCGAAGAGCTGCCGCACCTCGCCCACCGAGAGCCCGGACTGGATCCCGCCGGTCTCCTCGATGGCGTGGTAGACGGCCATCACCGAGGCGTCGCTGAGCTCGGCCGGCGGCAGTTTCTGGCTGAGCACCATGGAGATGTCGGCCCACTCGCCCCAGAGCTTGGCGAACTCGGCCTGCGGCGGCATCTGGAGCTGCTGCGCGAGCTGCTCCGGGGTGACCTGGTCCGGCACCTGGAGGCCCTGCTCGGCCACTACCCGCTTACCCAGGTCGATGCTGACCAGCAGGTTCACCACGTCCTGCCGGGTCACCCGGGAGCGGAGCTGCTCCGCGTCCGGGGCGACGCCGGCCTGCGTCGCGCTCTGGCGGATCGCCTCCGCGTACTTCGCCTGGGCGTCGTCGTAGATCGCGTCCACCGAGTCGACCGAGTAGGTCCGGTCACCGACGTACGCGGCCACGTCGGGCGAGGACTTCCCGCAGGCGGCGAGGGAGAGGACACCGAGAGCCGCGACGCTGGCGGCGGCGATGAGACGGCGTGCACGCATGCCGGTCACTCTCTCATGCCCGGTACGGCGGTGTGACGCCGCCCACCACGGGCGGGCCGCCTCCCGCCGACGCCCCGACCAGCGCAGCCGGGGGGCCGTCACGCCGACGCCCCGGCCAGCGCGGCGGGCTCGCCCAGGACATCGGAGAGCAGCTGCGCGCACCACTCCAGCAGCGCCTGGTCGCGCAGCGGTTCGCCGCCGACCCGGCGGGTGCTCGGCCGCGGCACGCTGACCTGGTCGGTGGCCTGCTTGTAGACCGAGTCCGGGTGGTAGCGCTTGAGCCGCAGCTGCTTGGAGTCCGGCAGCGGCAGCGGGCCGAACCGGATGTGCTTACCCTGCATCGACACGTCGGTCAGGCCGTACCGGCGGGCCAGCAGGCGGAAGCTGGCCACCGCGACCAGGTTCTGCACCGGGGCGGGCGGCTCGCCGTACCGGTCGGTCATCTCGGCGACCACCTCGCGCAGCCGCTCCTCGTCCCGGGCCTCGGCCAGCTTGCGGTACATCTCCAGCCGCAGCCGCTCCACCCCGACGTAGTCGTGCGGCAGGTGCGCGTCGATCGGAAGGTCGATCTTGACGTCGGCCTCCTCCTCCTGGCGCTCGCCCTTGAACGCCGACACCGCCTCGCCGACCATCCGGACGTACAGGTCGAAGCCGACGCCCTCGATGTGGCCGGATTGCTCGCCGCCGAGCAGGTTGCCGGCGCCCCGGATCTCCAGGTCCTTCATCGCCACGTACATGCCGGCGCCCAGCTCGGTGTGCTGGGCGATGGTGGCGAGCCGCTCGTGGGCGTGCTCGGTCAGCGGCTTCTCCGGCGGGTAGAGGAAGTAGGCGTACGCCCGCTCCCGACCGCGGCCGACCCGGCCCCGGATCTGGTGCAGCTGGGCCAGGCCGAGTAGGTCGGCCCGCTCCACGATCAGGGTGTTGGCGTTCGGGATGTCGATGCCGGACTCCACGATCGTGGTGCAGACCAGGACGTCGAACTCCTTCTCCCAGAAGCCGATCATCACCTTCTCCAGCGCGTCCTCGCCCATCTGGCCGTGCGCCACCGCGACCCGCGCCTCGGGCACCAGCTCCCGGATGCGGCGGGCCGCCTTGTCGATCGACTCGACCCGGTTGTGCAGGTAGAAGACCTGCCCGTCACGGAGCAGCTCGCGGTGGATGGAGGCGGCCACCTGCCGGTCGTCGTACGCCCCGACGAAGGTGAGCACCGGGTGCCGCTCCTCCGGCGGGGTGGCGATGGTGGACATCTCCCGGATGCCGGTGATCGCCATCTCCAGCGTTCGCGGGATCGGGGTGGCCGACATGCTCAGCACGTCCACCGAGGCGCGCAGCGTCTTCAGGTGCTCCTTGTGCTCGACGCCGAACCGCTGCTCCTCGTCGATGACCACCATGCCGAGCTGCTTGAACCGGGTCGCCGTCTGCAGCAGCCGGTGGGTGCCGATGACGATGTCGACGGTCCCGTCGGCGACCATCTCCAACGTCCGCTCGGACTCCTTCGGCGTCTGGAAGCGGGACAGCTGCCGGATGGTCACCGGGAACTGACTCATCCGCTCGGCGAAGGTGTTGTAGTGCTGCTGCACCAGCAGCGTGGTGGGCACCAGCACGGCCACCTGCTTGCCGTCCTGCACCGCCTTGAAGGCGGCCCGCACGGCGATCTCGGTCTTGCCGTAGCCGACGTCGCCACAGATCAGCCGGTCCATCGGGACGGTCTGCTCCATGTCCCGCTTGACCTCTTCGATCGCGGCGAGCTGGTCCGGCGTCTCCTGCCAGGGGAAGGCGTCCTCCAGCTCCCGCTGCCACGGGGTGTCGGGTGCGAACGAGTGCCCCTTGGACGCCTTGCGGGCGGCGTAGAGCTGGATCAGCTGCGCGGCGATCTCCTTGACCGCCTTGCGGGCGCGGGCCTTGGACTTCTGCCAGTCCGAGCCGCCCATCTTGTGCAGGGTGGGCTGCTCGCCGCCGACGTAGCGGCTGAGCTGGTCGAGCTGGTCGGTGGGGACGAAGAGGCGGTCGCCGGGCTGGCCCCGCTTGCTCGGCGCGTACTCGATGACCAGGTATTCCCGGGAGGCGCCGTTGACGGTGCGCTGCACCAGCTCGACGTACCGGCCGATGCCGTGCTGCTCGTGCACCACGTGGTCGCCGGCCTTGAGCTCCAGCGGGTCGATGGTGTTGCGCCGCCGGCTCGGCATCTTGCGCATGTCCCGGGTGGAGGTGCCCCGGCCGCCGGTGACGTCGTTGCCGGTGAGCAGCACGAACCGGGACGCCTCGTCGACGAAGCCGGCGGTCAGGCAGCCACAGCTCACCAGCACCTCGCCGGGGGCGGGCGCGGCCGGCACCTCCTCGACCAGCCGGGCGCCCAGACCGGCGTCGCGGAGCACCTCGACGGCCCGCTGGGCGGGGCCGTGCCCCTCGAAGACCAGCGCGATCGACCAGCCCTCGCCGGCCCAGCGCTTGAGGTCGTCGACCACCCGGGAGGTCTCGCCGTGGTAGAGCGGGGCGGGCTGCGCCGCCAGGCTCACCGCGATCGCGTCGTCGGGCGTGACGTCGACCTCGGTGGGCTCGTCCTCCCAGGCTTGCCGGACTGCGGCGGTGGCGTCCGCCTCGACCAGGCCGAACGGGGCGAGGGTCCACCAGGGCTGGCGCAGCGTGCGGGCCGCCGCGCGTACCTCGGCCAGGGTCCGGAAGGCGGCGGCGCCGAGGTCGACCGGGGCCTGGCCGCCGACGGCCGCCGCGGCCCAACTGGCCTGGAGGAACTCGTCCGAGGTACGGACCAGGTCGTGCGCCCGGGTGCGGATCCGCTCCGGGTCGCAGAGCAGTACGTGGGTGCGGCCGGCATGCAGTCCAGCAGCAGCTCCAGGCTCTCGTTGCCGAGCAGCGCCGGGACCAGCGACTCCATCCCCTCGACCGGGATGCCCTCGGCCAGCTTGTCGAGGATCTCGGCCAGCTCCGGGTGCTCCTGGGCCAGGGCGGCGGCCCGCTCCCGCACCGACGGGGTGAGCAGCAGCTCCCGGCACGGCGGCGCCCAGAGCTGCGGGACCTGCTCGATCGTGCGCTGGTCGGCGACGGCGAAGGTACGGATCTCCTCCACCTCGTCGCCCCAGAACTCGACCCGGGAGGGGTGCTCGTCGGTGGGCGGGAAGACGTCCAGGATGCCGCCGCGCACCGCGAACTCGCCGCGCTTGGTGACCAGGTCGACCCGCGCGTACGCCATGTCGGTGAGCCGGCGGGCCACCTCCTCCAGGTCGGCCTCGTCGCCGGCGGTCAGCTGCACCGGTTCGAGATCGCCCAGCCCCTTGAGCTGCGGTTGCAGCAGCGACCGCACCGGTGCGACGACCACCCGCAGCGGGCCCGTACGGCCGTGCGCGTCGGCCGACTGCGGGTGCGCCAGCCGACGCAGCACGGCCAGCCGGCGACCGACGGTGTCGGAGCGCGGCGAGAGCCGCTCGTGCGGCAGCGTCTCCCAGGACGGGAAGACCGCCACCTGCTCGGGCGGGAGCAGGCTGCCCAGCGCCGAGGCCAGGTCGTCGGCCTCGCGGGTGGTGGCGGTCACGGCGAGCACGGGCCGGCCGGCGCCACCACCGGCGTCGAGGGGATCGGCCGCGACGGCGGCCACGGCGAACGGGCGCAGCGCCGCCGGGGCGGTGAGATCGAGGCCGTCGACCTGGGCGGCACCGGAGCGCGCCAGGTCACGCGCCCGGGCCAGCCCGGGATCGGCCAGGGCGGCGGAGAAGAGTCCGGTGAGCATCTGTGATCACTTCCAGGAAATCGACGCACGGCGACGGCCCCGCGTCCAGCCGGACGGGGGGTGCACCTGTCGAGACTATCCCGCTCGGGAGACAATCCGGGCTGGAGCCGTGGCGGCCGGGCCGGTACCGGATCCGCCGGCGGCCCCGGCGACGGGAGGAACGATGCCGGACCAGGTCGGCGGTGATCCCCGGGCACGGACCACCTCCGGTCGGTGGCGGGTGCTGGGCGTCACCGAAGGTGCCCTGCTCTACCAGGTGCGCTGCCTCGTCGACGATCCGGGCTGGCACGGGCCGCTGCCCAATCTGGGCCACCGGGTCTTCCTCGGCCGCTCCGGAGCCTCCCTGCGCCGGCTCAACGGGCAGCTCACCTTCGCCGACGCCACCTCGGTGCTGTTCAGCCGGCCCGGCGACGAGATGCACGTCAGCCACCCGCTCGGCGACGGTGACGTCTACACCTGTTTGGAACTGTCACCGGAGCTGCTGGCCCACCGGCCGGACGCCGCGCAGTGGCTGGACCGGCGCGGCTGGGACGGCAGCGTGGACGAACGCCTCGACCTGGAACACCGGATGCTGGTGGCCCGCTGCGCGCGGGGCATGGACCGGTTCGAGTTCACCGAGCGCATGCACCGCTTCGTGGGCCGGCTGCTCAGCGTCAGCCCGATCGGCGCCGGCGAGTTCGGCGCGGAGATCGAACGGGCCATCGGCCGGCGTCCCGCCACCCTGGCCGCGCACCGCCGGCTGGCCGACCGGGCCCGGGAGGTGCTCGCCGGCTCCGACTTCCGGCTGGGGCTGACCGAGGTGGCCGAGCAGGTGGGCTGCTCGCCGCACCACCTGAGCCGGGTGTTCCAGCGGGTCACCGGGCAGAGTCTCACCGCGTACGGCAACCGGCTGCGGGTCCGCGCGGTGCTCGACGTGCTGGCCGACGACGACGGGCAGCCGCTGGGCACGGTCGCCGCCGACCACGGCTTCGCCGACCAGGCGCACCTGACCCGGGTGGTCCGGGACCAGGTGGGCCACCCGCCGGCCCAACTGCGCCGGCTGCTCACCGTCGCCGAGGCGGCCTGACCGACCCCGGCGGCCATTCGAGCAAGAATCTTCAAGACCGCGGACCTGTCCCGCCCCGAGGATGGATCACGTCGACCCGGACCGAGCCGCCCGACGAGGCGGCCGGAGGGGGTGCGCGGACCTGTTCGGGGAGGCCCGCAGCCCTCGCCGGGAACGGCGGCCCCCGCAGGGGCCCGCCCGACGTGGAGGTGCCGCGAACCCCCCAGGCGCGGCACCTCCGCCCCGCACCTGTCTGGACACTTCTCCACCCGCTGCCGGCTGCGGGGGCGACGGCCGGCTCCGCTGCCAGTACGTGATCTTGGCGTTATCGTCGCCGCATGCCGGAACTGATCGTGCCCACGGTCCGCCTGCACGCCGCCTGGCTGGAGGCGCATGCGGAGTGGGGCCCCGGGCAGCACGAGGACGGTTTCGGGCTGGGTCCGTCCGACGAGGTGGAGACGCCTGTCGGGTTCGCGGCGTGGGTGGCGCGGCTGACCGGCGAGGTGGACCGGACGAAGGCGACGGGCACCGGCAGCGCGGGTTGCACGTACCGGTGGATCGTCGAAAGCGATCGCGTTCTCGGCGGGATCGCGCTCCGGCACGGTGACAGCGACTACGTGCGGTGGGCCGGCCACCTCGGCTACGGCATCCGGCCCTCGGCGCGCCGGCGCGGGCTGGCCACCTGGGCGGTCGTTCGGATGCTCGCCGAGGCGCGGATGCGCGGCATGGATCGGCTGCTGGTCGTCTGCGCGGTCGACAATGCCGCCTCGGCGAAGACGATCGAGCGGTGCGGCGGCGTCTTCGAGGGCAACCAGGACACCACATTCGGCCCGGTCCGGCGCTACTGGATCAAGCTCTACGTCATGAACGACGTGCCCGCCTGACAGTCCGCCGAGCCGCGCAGATTTTCGGAAAGCGGGGCTGTTTCCGCGCCGGAGGCCACGAGTTCTCCGAAAGTGCGCGGATCTTGCACGAGGCGGACGGCCGGGTGGATCTTGACTGGGGTGGGTGGGCGTGGTCGGGTGGGTGGATGGGGAAGCAGTATCGGGCGCAGTTCGACGCGGAGGTCACGTTCGCCAACGGGGGCGGGCTGCGGACCGACGGGTTCCGGCTGGACATCCCGGGGCCCGAGATCGACGACGCGGCGCTGGCCGCGCTCTTCGTCCGGCACCTCGGGCTGCTGATGGTCGCCGACGTACGGATCACCGGCCGGACGATCATCGAGGAGCCGCACAAGGGCGGCCGGGGCGTCAGCGCCGACCCCGGTGACACCGGCCGACGCCTGGTCGAGCTGAGCCACGTGATCACCGACGGCATGACCACCCTGCCCGGCTGGCCGGGCCCCCGGATCAGCGAGTGGCTGACCCGCGAGGCGTCCCGGGCGAACTACGCCCCGGGCACCGAGTTCCAGGTGAGCCGGATCGACATGATCGCCAACACCGGGACGTACCTGGACTCTCCCGCGCACCGCTGGGCGGAGGGCGCCGACCTCACCGGCGTCCCGCTGGACCGGCTCGCCGACCTGCCCGGCCTGGTGGTCCGGGTGCCGGCCGGCACGCGCGCGGTGGACCGGCTGCTGCTGGCGCCCTACGACGTCGCCGGGCGCGCGGTGCTGCTGCACACCGGCTGGTCCGCGCACTTCGGCACCGACCGGTACGGCGCGCCGGACGCCCCGTACCTCACCGGCGACGGGGCCCGCGCCCTGGTCGAGGCGGGCGCCGCGCTGGTCGGCGTCGACTCGATCAACATCGACGACATGAGCCCGGCGTCCGGGGGCGAGCGCCCGGCGCACAGCGCGCTGCTGGCCGCCGGCATCCCGATCGTGGAGCACCTGACCGGCCTGGACGCCCTGCCCCCGGACGGGTTCCGCTTCACCGCCGCCCCGCCCATGGTGGCCGGCATGGGCACCTTCCCGGTCCGCGCCTTCGCCGTCGTCGGCTGACCCGACTCCCCGGCGTCCGCCGGACGCGGCACCGACGGAGCAGGAGAGCGGGGCTGGGAGCGGCCCGCCTCAGTACCGGACCGAGATTCGGCGCTCGACGGCGTCCACCCGGATCTCCCCGCCGTACGGGATGATCAGCTGCGGGTCGGTGTGGCCGAGGTCGACGTCGAAGACCGCCACCGCGTCGGGGCGGTACGGGGCCAGCGCCCGGCTGACCGCCTCCCGCTGCGCCTCGGCCCACGCCAGCCGGTCCGCGACCGACCGGGGGTTGGCGAAGTCCCACGCCTTGGGGCGGCCGACGACGACGGCGGGAAAGGCCGCGAGCAGCCCCCGCTCCCCCATGTTCCGCACGATGCGGAACACCTCCTGGGCGGTCGGAAGCTCCTGCGAGGTTTCGAGCACCAGCACCGACCCGGCCAGTTCCGCGGCGGCGGGGACCCGGTCGGCGGCCATCAGCCAGTGCAGGATCTCCAGGTTGCCGCCCCAGGTGCGCCCCTGGACCACGGTCGCCGGGCCCTGCCAGTGCCAGCCGGTGCCGGGGAACATCACCGGCTCCTGCGTCAGGGTGGCCGGGTCGCGCCAGTCGCGCGGTTCGTCGCCCCACTCCGGCGCGGGCGTGAGGTCGTACCAGCCGGAGGTGAACAGGGCGGCGCGCAGCGAGTCGAGGGTGAGCGGGTGCGGCCTGCCGGACCGGCCGAGGTGCACCAGCACCGATCCGCCGTGGTACGCCACGATGCCCAGCCGGTAGAGGTGGTTGAGCACGTTGGTGTTGTCCGAGTAGCGAAGTACGGCTTCGGGTTGGCCCGCAGCACCGCGTCGTCCAGGTGCGGGGTGACCGTGATCAGGTCGTCGCCGCCCACGGTGGCCAGCACGGCGGTGATCGTCGGGTCGGCGAAGGCGGCGGTGAGGTCCCGGGCCCGGTCCTTCGGGTCGGCGCCCATCGTCCGGGTCGTCGGATACTCCACCGGCTCCAGGCCGAACTCCTCGCGCAGCCGGCGCAGGCCCAACTCGTACACGTGGGAGAAGAGACCCGGCAGGCCGGCCGAGGGTGAGACGACCGCGACCCGGTCGCCGGGGCGGGGTCTGCGCGGGTAGTTCGGGAAGGTCATGTCCGGACGCTACCGAGCGCGACCAACGGGTTTTCCGGTCGTCCGCCCGACCTCGATCAGGCGGCGGCCCCGCCGGGCAGGGCGGGCGAAACGTCCTGAACACGGGCAAGCGGGGCCCTAGGCTGGCGACGTGGACGAGGAGCCGGAGCTGCGGACCCGCGAGTGGCTGCCCCGCACGGCGGCCCTGCTGGTCGGCACCCTGGCCCTGGCCACCGCGTTCATCGCGGCCTACGTGGGGGCGCTGCACCAGCCGACCCCGCGCGACGTCCCGGTCGGCGTGGTCCTCGGCGACCAGCGCGCCCAGGCCGTGCTCGCCGGGGTGCGCGACCGGACCGACACGATCAAACCCGTCGAGTACGACGACCCGACCGCGGCCGACGACGGCCTGATCGGCCGCGAGGTGTACGCGGTGCTCAGCTCGACACCCCAGGGAAAGCTCCTGCTGACCACCGCCAGCGCGTCCGCGCCCGCCGCCACGGAACTCATCACCCAGGTGCTGACCACCGCGGCCGGGCGCGCGCAGACCCCGATCGAGGTCACCGACGAGGTGCCGGTCTCCGCCGACGACCCGCGCGGCCTGGTGCCGTTCTACCTTGCGGTCGGCCTGGTGCTGGGCGGCTACCTGGCGTCGACCGCGCTGGGGATCTCGCTCGGCACCGCCCCGCACAGTCTCCGCCGGGCCGGCCTGCGGATCGCCTCGCTGGCGGTGCACGCCGTGCTGCTGGCGGTCATCGCCACGCTGCTGGTCGGGCCGGTGCTCGACGTCTGGGACCACGACCTGCCGACGCTCGCCGCCGTCGGCATGCTGACCGCCTTCGCCGCCGCGATGGTCGCCGCCGCCGTCCAGGCCTGGCTGGGCCTGCTCGGCACCGGACTGGTGATCCTGTTGCTGGTGGTGCTCGGCAACCCCGGCTCCGGCGGCATCTACGCCCCGGAGTTCCTGCCCGGGTTCCTGCGCGACATGCACCACTGGAACGTCCCCGGGCTGGCCACCGACCTGGTCAAGTCGGCGGTCTACTTCGACCTGCGCTCCGCCCGGTGGCCGCTGGCCGGGCTGCTGGTCTGGGCCGCGCTCGGCCTGCTCGGCCTGCTCACCGCCACCCTGGCGCGGGGCCGCCGGGCCGCCCGACGATCGCGCCGGCGGCTGGACACCAGGCCGGACGGGTGAACCCGGTGGAGATCGTGGGGAAGGTGACATCGCGGGCCCCCTCCTTACCGGCGGGTCCCCACGGATACGATCGACGGAGTCGGACAGCGCTGTCCTTCGTACTCACGTAAGGAGCGCATGGTGACCGACCAGCACGACCACGACGGCCCCGACGCCGCCCTGCGGGCCGACATCCGCCGCCTCGGCACTCTGCTCGGCCAGACCCTGGCCCGCCAGGAGGGCCGCCCCCTGCTCGACCTGGTCGAGGAGATCCGCGCCCAGGTCCGCTCCGACGCCCCCGCCGCCGCGCAGCGGCTCGGCGGGCTGGACGTCACCACCGGCACGAAGCTGGCCCGTGCCTTCTCCACCTACTTCCACCTGGCCAACATCACCGAACAGGTGCACCGCGCCCGGGACCTGCGCCGACGCCGGGCGGCGCACGGCGGCTGGCTGGACCAGGCGGCCAAGATGATCGCCGAGCGCGGCGTGCCGGCCGAGGAGATCGCCGCGGCGGCCCGTCGGCTCGCGGTACGCCCGGTCTTCACCGCCCACCCCACCGAGGCGGCCCGCCGCTCGATCCTGTCCAAGCTGCGCGCCATCGCCGACGAACTGGACACCGAGACCACCAACGCCATCCTCTACGGCGCCAGCGACGAGGGCCCGGCCAACCGGCGCCTGGCCGAGCTGCTGGACCTGATGTGGCAGACCGACGAGCTGCGGCTGGACCGGCCGGACCCGACAGACGAGGCCCGCAACGCCATCTACTACCTGCGCGACCTGTACGCCGAGGCCGCCCCGCAGGTGCTCGACGACCTCGCCGACACCCTGCGCACCCTCGGCGTGGAGACCTCGCCGACGGCCCGCCCGCTGACCTTCGGCACCTGGATCGGCGGCGACCGGGACGGCAACCCGTTCGTCACCCCGACGGTCACCCGCGAGGTGCTCCACATCCAGCACGAGCACGGCATCAGCGCCACCGAGAAGGCGATGGACCAGCTCATCAACGAGGTCTCGGTCTCCCGGCGGCTGCGGGCGGTGTCGCTGGACCTCTCCGCCAGCCTCGCCGCCGACCTGGACGCGCTGCCCGAGGTGGCGCCCCGGTTCCGCCGGGTCAACGCCGAGGAGCCGTACCGGCTCAAGGCGCGGTGCGTGAAGGCGAAGCTGGCCAACACCCGGGAACGGCTGCGCCGGGGCACCCCGCACGTGCCGGGGCGGGACTACCGCGGCTCAGCCGAGCTGATCGCCGACCTGGAGCTGCTGCGCGCCTCGCTGGCCCGCAACTCCGGGCAGCTCACCGCCGTCGGCCGGCTCGCCTCCACCATCCGTACGGTCTCCGCGTTCGGCCTGCACCTGGCCACCATGGACGTCCGCGAGCACGCCGAGGCGCACCACGCGGTGCTGGCCCAGCTCTACGCGGCGGTCGGCGAGGTGTCGGACTACCCGTCGCTGACCCGGCTGGAGCGGACCAAGCTCCTCGCCGACGAGCTGGCCGGCCGCCGGCCGCTGTCGACGCTGGACACCCCGCTGACCGAGAACGCGCAGAAGACGTTCGACGTGTTCGGTGCGATCCGCGAGGCGCAGGACCGGTTCGGCGCCGAGGTGATCGAGTCGTACATCATCTCGATGACCCTCGGCGTCGACGACGTGCTCGCCGCCGTGGTGCTGGGGCGCGAGGCCGGGCTTATCGACGTGCACAGCGGCCGGGCCCGGATTGGCTTCGTGCCGCTGCTGGAGACCCCGGCGGAGCTGAACGCCGGCGGCGAGCTGCTCGACGAGCTGCTGTCGCTGCCCGCGTACCGGGCGCTGGTCGCGGCCCGCGGCGACGTGCAGGAGGTGATGCTGGGCTACTCCGACTCCAACAAGGAGGCCGGCATCACCACCAGCCAGTGGTCGATCCACCGGGCGCAGCGGGCGCTGCGCGACGTGGCCGCCCGGCACGGCGTGCACCTGCGGCTCTTCCACGGCCGGGGCGGCACGGTCGGGCGCGGCGGCGGGCCGACGCACGAGGCGATCCTGGCCCAGCCGTACGGCACCCTGGACGGCGCGATCAAGGTGACCGAGCAGGGCGAGGTCATCTCCGACAAGTACACGCTGCCGGCGCTGGCCCGGGAGAACCTGGAGCTGACCGTCGCGGCGGTGCTCCAGGCGACGCTGCTGCACACCGCGCCCCGCCAGCCGGCCGAGATGCTGGAGCGCTGGGACGCGACCATGGACGTGGTCTCCGAGTCGGCCTTCCGGTCCTACCGGAGCCTGGTCGAGGACCCGGACCTGCCGGCGTACTTCTGGGCCTCCACCCCCACCGAGCTGCTCGGCGCGCTCAACATCGGCTCCCGGCCGGCGAAGCGGCCGAACACCGGGGCCGGGCTGGGCGGGCTGCGGGCCATTCCGTGGGTGTTCGGCTGGACGCAGACCCGGCAGATCGTGCCGGGCTGGTTCGGCGTCGGCTCCGGGCTGGCGGCGGCGCGGGCGGCCGGGCTGGAGGACGTGCTCGCCGAGATGAACCGCAACTGGCACTTCTTCCGCACGTTCCTGTCGAACGTCGAGATGATGCTCACCAAGACCGACCTGAGCATCGCCCGCCGCTACGTGGAGACCCTGGTCCCGAAGAAGCTGCACCCGATCTTCGACAAGATCGAGCAGGAGTACGAGCTGACCAAGCAGGAGGTGCTGGCGGTGACCGCCGCACCCGCCCTGCTGGAGAACTCGCCGGTGCTCCAGCGCACCCTCGCGGTCCGGGACACCTACCTGGAGCCGCTGCACCACCTCCAGGTGGCGCTGCTGCGGCAGTACCGGGACTCCGGGGCCGCCGGGCGCGCGGTGGCGACCGCGCCGGGCGGCCGCCGCGCGCCGAGCGACGGTACGGCGTTGGAGCGGGCCCTGCTCACCACGGTCAACGGCATCGCCGCCGGGAT
>NZ_JAEVHN010000080.1:0-16322 GCF_016803375.1 Micromonospora sp. 4G55 | reverse complement strand
TAGGGGGTCAGGCGGGGGTTGGTGGCGGGGAGGGGCGCGGGGACGGACGGGTGGTGGCGATCCGTTCGCGGTGGTGCTGGACGGTGTCGACGACCCGGTAGGCGACGGCGGCGATTGGCACCGAGACGAAGGCGCCGGCGACCCCGGCGATCAGCGTGCCGGCGGTGACCACCACCAGGATCACCGCCGGGTGGAGCTGCACCTGCCGCTTCATGATCAGCGGCTCCAGCAGGTTGCCTTCGATCTGCTGGACGGCGATCACCGCGACCAGCACCAGCAGTGCCGTCGTCGGACCCTTGGCGGCCAGCGCCACCAGCACGGCTACCGTACCCGCGACCGTGGCGCCGATGATCGGCACGAAGCCGCCGAAGAAGGTGATCAGCGCCAACGGCAGGGCGAGCGGCACCCGCAGCAGCACCAGGGACAGCCCGATGCCGATCGCGTCGATCGCCGCGATGATCATCGTCCCCCGGCTGTACGCGCCGAGGGTCTGCCAGCCGGCCCGGCCGGCCTCGGCGGTCAGCTCGCGGTTCGGGCCGGTCGTCCGGCGCAGCACCCACTGCCACATCGTCCGGCCGTCCTTGAGCAGGAAGAAGAGCAGCACCAGGGCGAGCAGGGCGGAACCGGCCACCTCGGCTACCGTCCGGGCCTTGCCGACCGGGTCGAAGCCCCCGCCGACGCCGGAGCGCACCTGCTGGATCAGCTTGTCCAGCTGCGCGTCGCTGACCGGCAGGGTGGAGGTGACGAAGTCCCGGCTGCGCTGGACGCCCTCGCCGAGTTCCTCGCTCAGCTCGCTGAACTGGGCGGCGGTCAGGTTCCACACCAGCACGCCGACCCCGACCAGGACGCCCAGCAGCAGCAGGAGCGACAGCAGCGCCGCCAGCGCGGGCGGCACCCGCAGCCGGCGCAGGCCGAGCAGCACCGGATCGAGCAGCGCGGTGAGGAACAGCGTGACCGCCACGGCAATCGCCAACGGCGCCAGCAGCACCGCCACCCGACCCAGCAGGTAGAGCGCGAACACCACGACCACCAGGCAGGCGCTCCACACCACCGCCGTGCGGACCAGCCAGGGCAGCGCCGCCCAGGCCTGCCGTGGCGCCGGCCGGCCGCCGGCCGCCGTCACCTCGGGCGTACGCCCGGCACCGTCCTCGTCCACGTCGATCCTCCTCGGTCTCGGCGGGATCGATACCCGTACGGCCGCGCTCCGACACCCGTCCGTGGATCAACGCCGCCCCGGGCACGTGGTTCCGCTCTGGACAGTCCCGGCCCTGGGACTGCCGTCGGGCAGCGCCGGCGAGAAAGCCTCGCCCACGCCGGCCACTGCGGCCGAGGTGACGTGGGCGCACGACGGGGGCCGGGGTGTTTGCGGCCGGAACCGGAGGGAACGCAGCAGGTACCGAGCGAGGAGGAACGTGGTGAGTGACTTCATGGACAAGGCCAAGGACATGGCCGATAAGCACGACAAGCAGGTCGACCAGGGACTGGACAAGGCCGGCGAAGCCGCCGACCAGCGCACCGGCGGCAAGTACGACGAGCAGACCGACAAGGCCGTCGACATGGCGCAGGCGCGCACGGGTGAGGGCGACCAGGACCGCTGACCTCGCGTTTCCGCTGCCGGACCGCCCTCGGGTGGTCCGGCAGCGGCGTGTCCGGGGAGGGGCACGGTCTGGTCAGCATCGACCGGGCTCGCTACGATCCGCAGTCGTGGCATGACTCACCGTGGAGTCGTGCGGAGCGGACCGGCCCCGCCCGGCGCGGCGGGCCGCGGACCAGAGGGAGCCACCCCCGGTGACCGAGACTGCCCAGCCGACCAGTCCCACAGCCCTACCCGTTCAGCGACCCCCACCAGCTCGACATCGACCCCCGCTACGCCCGGCTGCGTCAGGAGCAGCCGTTGACCCGGATCCGGATGCCGTTCGGCGAGCCCGCCTGGCTGGCCACCCGGCACGCCGACGTCCGGACCGTGCTCGGTGACCCCCGGTTCAGCCGGGCCGCCTCGGTGGGCCGCGACGAGCCCCGCAACAGTCCACGACAGACCGACACGGGCATCCTCCAGATGGACCCGCCGGAGCACACCCGGTTGCGCCGGCTGGTGGCGAAGGCGTTCACCGCCCGCCGGGTGGAGGAGCTGCGCCCGCGTACCCGGGCGGTCGCCGAGGAGCTGGTCGGGGCCATGGTCGCCGCCGGGCCGCCGGCCGACCTCGTCGCCCACCTGGCCACCCCGCTGCCGATCCGGGTGATCTGCGACCTGCTCGGGGTGCCGGTCACCGACCAGGACCGCTTCCACACCTGGTCGGAGGCGATCGTGTCGACCACCTCGCTGCCGCCCGAGGTGGCCGAGAGCTACGTCGAGCAGCTGCTGGGGTACATGGCCGGGCTGATCGCCCAGCGGCGTACCGCACCGACGGACGACCTGATCGGCGCGATGGTCCGGGCCCGGGACGAGCACGCCGACCGACTCAGCGAGGAGGAGGTCGTCCGGCTGGCCGCCGGCCTGCTCGCCGCCGGCCACGAGACCACCGTGACCCAGATCCCCAACATGGTGTACGTCCTGCTGACCGAGCCGGACGGCTGGGAGCGGCTACGGGCCGACCCGGCCCTGGTGCCGACGGCGGTCGAGGAGCTGATGCGTTTCATCCCGCTCGGCGCGACCGCCGCCTTCCCCCGGTACGCCCTGGAGGACGTCGAACTCGGCGGCGAGCTGGTCCGGGCCGGCGAGCCGGTGGTCGTGTCGATCCACTCGGCCAACCGGGACGAGCGGGTCTTCGCCGATCCCGACCGGCTGGACCTGGGCCGGGAGGTCAATCCGCACGTCGGGTTCGGCCACGGCGTGCACCACTGCGTCGGCGCGCAACTGGCCCGGATGGAACTCCAAGTGGTGCTGGAGACCCTGCTGCGGCGTACCCCGGGTCTGCGGCTGGCGGTGCCGGAGTCGGAGCTGACGTGGAAGAGCGGCCTGCTGGTCCGGGGCCTGACCGCGATGCCGGTGTCCTGGTGAGCGGGGAGCGGGGAGCGGCGGTGGCGGCCGGCCGGCGGCGCCGGTGAGCGCCGGGAGCGCGGCGGGCGACGCCGCGCGCTGGCGGGTCTTCGTCGACCCGACCCGGTGCATCGGATCGGGGATCTGCGCGGGAGCCGCGCCCGCCCACTTCGTGCTGGTGGACGGGCTCTCCCGCCCGCTGGCCGAGCGGATCGCCCCAACGGATGAGGTGCTGGACGCCGCCGAGTCGTGCCCGATGGAGGCCATCATCGTGTCCGACGCCGAGGGGAGTCGGATCGCGCCGGAGCCGTGAGCCCGGCGCGCCCGGGTGGCCGGCGGGACCGGCCACCCGGACGCCGGCCGGTCACCAGCCCGGGTAGCGGACGCCGCTGACGTTGACCCGCAGCGTGTAGAGCGAACTGGAGGCGCAGAGGTAGAGGTGGTTGCGCTTCGGCCCGGCGAAGGTGAAGTTGGCGACCACCTCCGGCATGTGCAGCTTGCCGAGGAGGGTGCCGTCCGGGTCGAAGCAGTGCAGGCCGTCGTGCGCGGCCACCCAGACCCGGCCGGCGTCGTCCAGGCGTACGCCGTCGAAGGAGCCGGCGTCGCAGGTGGCGAAGACCTCGCCCCCGGCGAGCGTGCCGTCGTCGCGGACGGCGAAGCGGCGCAGGTGCTTGCGCCGGGTGTCGACCACGTACAGGGCGGACTCGTCGGCGCTGAAGGTCAGGCCGTTGGGTTGCCCGAAGTCGTCGGCGACCAGGTGCACCTCCCCGCTGGTCGGGTCGATGCGGTAGACGTGGTTGCCGCCGATCTCCGACTCGCCCCGGTTGCCCTCGTAGTCGCTGTCGATGCCGTAGCTCGGGTCGGTGAACCAGATCGACCCGTCGGAGTGCTCGACCACGTCGTTCGGGCTGTTCAGCCGCTTGCCGCGCCACCGGTCGGCCAGGACGGTGTCGGAGCCGTCCGGCTCGGTGCGGGTGACCCGACGGTTGCCCTGCTCGCAGCTCAGCAGCCGGCCGCTCCGGTCGACGGTGTGCCCGTTGGCGTACCCGGCGCTGTGCCGGAACACGCCCACCGCGCCGGTGGTCTCGTCCCAGCGCAGCACCCGGTCGTTGGGGATGTCGCTGAAGAGCAGGTACCGCCCGGCGGGAAACCAGGCGGGCCCCTCCAGCCACCGCCCGCCGGTCCACAGGCACTCCATCCACTCGTCGCCGTTGACCCGCCGGAACCGCTCGTCGCACACCTCGAACCGGGTCCTGAACCTGTCCACCGCCTGCCACCCCCTGTGATCGCGTTCGGCATGACGCTAACATGACCGAACCACAGTCGGTCAGCTCACGATTCGGCCGGATTGCATTCGAGGAGGCGCGGTGGACGACATCGACCGCGAGTTGCTGGCGGCCCTGCAACGGGACGCCACCCAGTCGTACGCCGCGCTCGCCGCGACGGTCGGGCTCTCCACCGGGGCGGCGCACGAGCGGGTCCGCAAGCTGCGGGAGCAGGGGGTCATCCGGCGTACGACGGTGGACGTCGACCCAACGGCGGTGGGTCGGGGCGTGCTGGCCTTCGTGATGGTCGAGGCGAACGCCTGGATGGGGGACCGGTCCACCCACGAGGCCCTGGCCGCCCTGCCCGAGGTGGAGGAGGCGCACGTGGTGGCCGGCCCCGCCTCGGTGCTCGTGAAGATCCGCGTCGGCACCCCGGAACAGCTCCAGGCCAGCCTCCGCCGGCTCTTCGGCGTCGAGGGGGTCACCGGCACCCGGACCATCGTCGTGCTGGAGACGTTCTTCGAACGCCCACTCGATCCCCGCCCGCCGACGGCCGCCCCCTGACCGACGCGACGGCCCCGCCCCGATGGGCGTGGCGTCGCGAGGACGATCGGGTCACTTGTGCTCGCGCAGCTCCGCCATCGAGGTCGGCCGGTCGCTGAGCGCGTCGCGCATCCGGTCCACCAGACCGCGCCGGGGGCGAGCAGCTTGTTCGCCGGCGGGTGGTCCGGGGCGGCCGGGTGGGGCCGCGTCGGCGCGGTCTTCTTCGCCGCCTGCACCTTGCCGGCCAGCTCGACCAGCTCCTCGCGCGCCACCGCGGCCCGCAGGCGCGGGAAGAGGTCGGCCTCCTCGTCCTCGATGTGGTGCCGGATCGTGCCGGTCAGGTGGGCGAGCAACTCGTCGAAGCGCGGGTCGGAGGGGTCGACGGACTCCAGCTCCTTCATGGTCCGCTCGGCCTCGGCGTGCTCGGAGATCTCGTGCTCGGCGACCTGCTTGCCGTCCGGCAGCGCCTTGCGGGCGGCCGGGTAGACGTACGCCTCCTCGGCGACGGAATGCCGGACCAGCTCGGCGATCACCACGTCGGCGAGCTGGCGGCGGTGCTCCGGCGTGCCCCGGCGGCTCTCCAGCTCGACGAAGATCGCCTCGACCTCGCGGTGGTCGGCCGTCAGTACGTCCACGACGTCCTGGTGGCTTTTCTCGTGATGGCTCATGTTCTGGGTGCCCCTTACCGGTTGCGGACGGTCGGTTGGGGGGCTGGTACCCCTTTGCCGCCGACCGAATCTCCTCCGGCGGATCCGGTACGGAACGCCCGTTGTCGCGCCGGCACCGCGGGCGTACGCTTCTCCCCGGCCCGCCCTCACGGTCTCCAGTGAGGAGCAGTCTCGAACCCCGATGAAGAGCCGCACGGTGTCGGTGTCGCCGCGCTGATCCGCCAGCGGCTCGGCGAGTGCAGCCCCGCCGAGCGGCGGGTGGCCCGGGCGTTGCTCGCGTCGTGAGATGGGCTTCGCCCGCGAGGTCGCCGACAGCGTCGCCTTCCTCGACGGGGGCGTGGTGGTGGAGTCGGGGACGCCGGCCGAGGTGCTGGGCGACCCGCGCCACGAGCGCACCCGTGCCTTCCTGGAGAAGGTGCTCTGATGGATCCACTGCTCACCACGGCCGGGGACCGGCTCGGGGCGTACCACGAGCGGTTGGCCCAACTCGTCGCCGTCGACTCCGGTTCCGGTCAGGTCGACGGGTTGCGCGAGGCGGCCGACCTGGTGCAGACGTGGTGCCTGGCGGCCGGGCTCGCGGTCGAGCGGGAACCCGTCGCCGACCCGTCCGGCTCGCCGCTCGGTGACGTGCTCGTCGCCCGGCGGCGGGGCCGGGGAGAGCGCCGCATCCTGCTCGCCGGCCATCTCGACACCGTCTTCCCACCCGGCACGGCCGCCACCCGGCCGTTCCGGGTGCACGACGGCCGGGCGTACGGGCCGGGGGTCTGTGACGACAAGGGCGGCCTGCTCAGCCGGGCTCGCCGCCGTCGAGGTGCTGATCGCGCTCGGCCGCGAGGAGTACGGCGAGCTGGTGCTGGTCTGCACCCCGGACGAGGAGATCGGCTCGCCGGGGAGCCGGCCGCTGCTGCGTACCCTCGGGTCGGAGACCGACGTGGCCCTCTGCCTGGAATGCGCGCGCGACAACGGTGACCTGGTGTCGGCGCGCAAGGGCGTCGCGGACCTGGAGATCGTGCTGCGGGGCCGGGCCGCGCACGCCGGCATCGAGCCCGAGCGCGGGGCGAACGCGCTGCTCGCCGCCGCCCGCCTGACCGTCGCGCTGGACGCGTTGAACGGCCGCTGGCCCGGGGTCACCGTCAACGTCGGCGTGCTGGACGCCGGCGGCCGGCCCAACGTGGTCGCCGACCGGGCCCGGATGCTGGTCGACCTGCGCGCCGGGCACACCGGGGAGTACGGCCGCCGCGCTCGCCGAGATCCGCCGGCTGGTCGCCGAGCCGGCCGTCCCCGGGGTACGCGCCGAGCTGGCCGTGCACGCGCCCACCCCGCCGTGGGAGCCCGGGCCCGAGCAGCGGCTGGCTGGCCGAGCTGGCCGGAAAGGTCGGCGCGGGCCTCGGTCTGCCCGTGTCGCACACCGCCACCGGCGGCTGCGCCGACGCGAACCTGCTGGCCGAGGCGGGCGCGACCGTGCTGGACGGGCTCGGCCCGGTGGGCGGCGACGACCACAGCCCCGCCGAGTGGCTGGACATGGACTCCGTGGTGCCCCGGGTGGCGCTGCTGGCCGGGCTGATCGACGAGGTGGCCCGCCGCTGAACAGCGACGAGGGCCGGCCTCCCTTGTCGGGGAGACCGGCCCTCGGTCGATCAGATCGGGATCAGGAGCTGTAACCGCGGCCCGCGATCCAGTTGGCCAGCTCGGCCACGTCCATCCAGTACTCCTGGACGTCCGGCGCGGCCGGGTCGGCGATCTTGACGGTGTTGCCGTCGTCCTTGTACTCCACCACGGTCACGTAGTGACCCGGGAAGCCACGCTCGTTGCCGTCGACGTCGACCGCGTTGCCGAGGACGTTGGCGACGACCGGGTCACCCGCGGCCACCGCAGCCTTGACGTCCGCCCGGAGCCGCTCGATCTGCTCCTTCGAGGCGACGTCCGTGCTGAGCTCCGTGGTCTTGTACTTGCCGTGGGTGTACTCGTTCAGCACCCGGGTGACGTCGAACGCCGAGTCGGTGCCGTTCTCGGTGGTGCCCAGCTTCTCGGCCAGCTCGTCCAGGCTGATGGACTGGCCCGCTGCGGCGGACAGGGCCATCCCTGTCGAGGTCGGGCCGCAGTAGTAGAAGTTCGGCTGGGCCTGGTACTCGTAGCCGACGCGGCCCTTGTCCTTGCCCTTCTCGGACACCACGGACGCCGGCGCCGCACCGGCCGGCGCGGCCTGCGCTGCCACGGCGGGGCCGACGATCGCGCCACCGGTCATCACCAGACCGGCGACGGAGAGCATGCCGTTACGGAAGATCGTCTTCATGGTCGAAGCTCCATTCGGGGGGTTTGCCGCCCGGTCGTACGGACCCGGACGCAAGCACCGGGAAAGGCGCTCGGCTCATCACGAGACGCGGGCTCCCTCGGCCCGCGCCCTCACCAGAAACGCGACGACCGCCGGCGAAACCCGTCTCCGGCCCACCCACGGTCGTACGCAGAATCCAACCGCCGGCCACACCCGCTGATTCCGCCTCCCCCGTGTCGCCCCTCACCCCCGACCCCGACAGACCTCGCACCGCCCCCGGAGCGCGCAGTTTCACGAAAAGAGTGGCTATCCGGCCTCGAATAGGCACTCTTTCCGTGAAAGTGCGCGCCGGGCGGGGCGGGGTTCAGGGGAGGAGGTGGCCGCGGAGGATGGTGCGGGAGGGGGTGCGGACCACGCGCAGGTCCCGGCGGGGGTCCTCGGGGTAGACGGTGAGGTCGGCGAGGCCGCCCTCGACCAGGCCGGGGAAGCCGAGCCAGGCGCGGGCGCCCCAGGAGGCGGCGGCGAGGACGTCCGTGGCGGACATGCCGGCCTGCTCGTGCAGGAGGAGCATCTCCTCGGCGGCCAGCCCGTGGTCGATGCCGCCGCCCGCGTCGGTGCCGACGTAGATCGGCACGCCGGCCTCGTACGCGGCCCGGACCACCTCCGGGAAGCGGTCGCGCAGGGTGAGCATGTGGTCGGCGTACCCGGGGAACTTGGCCCGGGCCTGGTCGGCGATGCCGCCGAAGGTCCGAATGTTGATCATCGTGGGGATCAGCGCGGTGCCCTGCCGGGCCATCAGGTCGATCAGGTCGAGGCTGAGGCCGGTGCCGTGCTCCACCGAATCCACCCCGGCGCGCACCATGATCTCCACCGCCGACTCGGAGAAGGTGTGCACGGCGGCCCGGGCCCCGGCGGCGTGCGCGGCCGCGACGGCCGCGGTCATCGTGTCGGCGTCCCAGGACGGCGCCAGGTCGCCGACGCCCCGGTCGATCCAGTCGCCGACCAGCTTGACCCAGCCGTTGCCGGCGGCGGCCTGGGCCGCCACCGTCGCGGCCACCTCGGCCGCGCCGACCTCCACGCCGATGTCGCGCAGGTAGCGCTTCGGCGGGGCGACGTGCCGCCCGGCGCGGGCCAGTCGCGGCAGGTCCGGCTCGTCGTCGAGTTCCGGGTACGGGTACGGCGAGCCGGCGTCCCGGATGGCGAGCACCCCGGCGTCCCGGTCGATCCGGGCCAGCTCGCGAGCCTGGTCGACCGACGTGATCGGGGCGCCGCCCCGGGCGATGCCGATGTGGCAGTGCGCGTCGACCAGTCCAGGCAGTACGTACCCGCCGTCCACCACGGTCTCGGCGCCCGGCACCGGTTCGAAGGTGACCCGGTCGCGACCAGCCAGAGATCCCGGACCTCGTCGTCGGGCAGGAGCACACCGCGCACATGCAGAGCCATGTGCACAGTCCTACCGGATCACCCGCCGCCGTGCCGCGCCGGGCCGGAGCCGCCCCGGCGGTCACCCCCGCAGGCTCACCCGGATGGGGTGGGGGCGGCCTCACCCGGCGCCGGTGGACGGTGGTCGGAACCCGAGAGGTCAGGGAGGAAAGATGGCTGTCCGGACGACGGTACGTCCCTCGCCCACGGACGAGTTCCCGCTGCACCCGGCGTGGGGCTACCTGATGCGTCGCCAGCGGCACCCGATGGCGTCCGCGGCGGCCCGCGGCGCGCCCCGCGCGGGTTCCAGCTCAGCGACAACGACCAGCGGCAGGTCCGGGCGGCGTACGAGCTGCGCATGCGGCAGCTGGCCCGCGCGGTGGTGACGGCCGGCCGGCAGCCGGGCGACGCGACGGAGAACCTGGTCGGGCAGTTGGAACAGCGGATCGACGCGCTGGTGCACCGGGCCGGCTTCGCGCCCTCGGTCGACGCGGCGCGGGATCCTCGTACGCCCATCAACACCTTCACCGTCGACGGTGGCAAGGTCAACCGGCCGTCGTACCTGGTCCAGCCGGGGCAGACCATCCAGGTGCGCCCGGACCGGCAGTGCCGCGCGCCGGTGGCGATCGCCGTGGCGGAGCACGCCGAGGGCGACGCGCCGCCGTACCTGGAGATCAGCTCGGAGCGGCTCACCGCGAAACTGACCCGGGAGCCGCAACGGCAGGAGGTGCCCGTGCTGCGGGACATCCCCCTCGCCGTCCACCCCGACGAGGAGGTCGCGCGATGAGCATGCCCATTCCGAACGACCGACGGGTGCCCAACTACCTGCGGCAGAGTGGCCGGCCGGAGCTGACGCCGCGGCAGCGGCGCCGCGCCGAACACAAGGAGGCGCGGCGGGCGAGCCTGTCGGGTCAGCGTCCACCGAAGCGGTCGCCGGACCGGTGACGCGCGCCGGGTGGCGGTACCGACCGCCACCCGGCCGACCCGACGGGGGCCGGGTGCCGGCGACGGGGGCCGGCCGCCACCCTTCGTGCCCTCGCGCTTGTTCTTCGGCGACGTGCTCGCCTTGCGCCGGCCACCACCTGGGCAGTCCCCTGTAACGCCCGCATCTGCTTCATCATCTTCTTGTCGGCAGAGCGGTTGAGCAGCTGCAAGCCGCCGACCACCGCCACCCAGCCGTTGCCGGCGGCGGCCTGCGCCATCACCGTCGCGGCCACCTCCGCCGCGCCGACCTCCACTCCGATGTCGCGCAGGTAAACCTCCGGCGGGGCGACGTGCCGCCCGGCCCGGGCCAGTCGCGGCAGATCCGGCTCGTCGTCGAGTTCCGGGTACGGCAACGGCAAGCCGCCGTCCCGGATGGCGAGCACCCCCGCGTCCCGATCGGTACGGGCCAGCTCGCGGGCCTCGTCGCGCGAGCTGATCGAGGCGCCGCCGGGAGTGATGCGCTGTGGCAGCGCGCATCGATCAGGCCGGGGCAGCACCAACCCGCCGTACACGACGGCCTGCGCGTCGGGCACTGGTTCGAAGGGTGACCCGGTCGCCGACCAGCCACAGAAACCCGAACCTCGTCGTCCGGCGGCCACGCCGCGGATCTGCCCGGGCATCCGTCCTCCGTCTGCAGGTCAGAGCGGTCCCCCGATCAAGCTTCCCGGCTGCCCAGGGCCGAGTCGCCCCGACATCCCGATTCCGCACGGTAGTTGGGAGAGCACGCTAAGAGACGAACAGTTGATTGACAGATTTATTTATTTAAGCATGCCTTGATGAAAAGATCCTTCGTCGCCAGGATGCTGCGAAAGCGCCCGCACCTCAGGGCTCGCACAGTTTCGCCTCACAAAGGAGCGTCGAGACAGTGGCATCACGACGATGGCGTACGGCAGCGGCCGGCCTGGCGGCCGGTCTCCTACTCCCGATCGGCGCCGGCGCACCACCCGCCGCCGCCGCCCCGATCAGACTTCCGAAAAGGCCGAAGCCCAGGCGGTGGCCACGAAGGTCGACAAGAAGGTCACCAGCCAGCTGGCCAAGGACGGCAAGTCAAGTTTCTGGGTCTTCCTGGACAGCAAGGCCAATCTGTCCGGCGCGGCCAAACTCCGCCACAAGGCCGACAAGGCCGCACACGTCTACCGGATCAAGACCGAGCACGCCAACCGCAGCCAGGCCGGCCTGCGCTCGATGCTCGCCACGCGGGGCGCCGACTTCACCCCCTTCTGGCTGGCCAACACGATCAAGGTGACCGGTGACGCCGACCTGCTCGGCGACATCGCCGTACGCTCCGACGTCGCCGAGATCCTCGCGGACGACCCGGTACACATCCCCGAACCACTGCCCGGCGAGGTCGTCCCCAGCACCGACGCGGTGGAGTGGAACATCGACCGCATCGGCGCCCCCCGGGTGTGGAACGAGCTGGGCGTACGCGGTGAGGGCATCGTGGTGGCAAACATCGACAGCGGGGTGGACGCCACCCACCCGGCCGTTGCGGCCAGCTACCGGGGCCGCAACGGTGATGGAACGACCAACCACAACTACAACTGGTTCGACCCGGCCGACGTCTGCCCCACCGCGGCACCGTGCGACAACAACGACCACGGCACGCACACGATGGGCACGATGGTCGGCGCGGACGGCGCGAACGTGATCGGCGTGGCCCCAGGGGCGAAGTGGATCGCCGCCAAGGGCTGCGAGACCACCAGCTGCTCGCGGGCATCGCTGCTCGCCGCCGGCCAGTGGATCGTCGCCCCCACCGACCTCAACGGCGCCAACCCGCGCCCCGACCTCGCCCCCGACGTCGTGAACAACTCCTGGGGCTCCAGCGCCTACGACCCGTGGTACACCCAGACCGTCTCGTCGTGGCTGGCCGCCGGCATCTTCCCGGCCTTCTCTAACGGCAACAGCGGCCCGAGCTGCAACACCTCCGGCAGCCCCGGGTCGTACACCATCAGCTACAGCTCCGGCGCGTTCGACGTGAACAACGCGATCGCGAGCTTCTCCAGCCGGGGCTCCGGCGAGAACGGCGACATCAAGCCGAACATCGCCGCGCCGGGCGCCAACGTCCGCTCGTCCGTGCCAGGGGGCTACGCGTCCTTCAGCGGTACCTCCATGGCCTCGCCGCACACCGCGGCGACTGTGGCGCTGATGTGGTCGGCCTCGCCGGCCATCCAGGGTGACATCACCGAGACCAGGCGCATCCTGGACGACACCGCCATCGACGTCAACGCCGTCACCTGCGGTGGGACGGTGGACGACAACAACGTCTTCGGCGAGGGTCGGCTCGACGCGTACGCAGCGGTCAGCGCCACCCCCCGGGGCGCGCTCGGCGCGCTCGGCGGCCAGGTCACCTCGGGCGGGAACGCGCTGGCCGGGGCCAGCGTGACGGTCACCGGCCCGATGGGCCGGACCACCACCACCGCCGCCGACGGGTCGTACGGGTTCGACCGGTTGATGGTCGGCGACTACACCGTCTCGGTCAGCAAGTTCGGCTACCTGACGGCGACGAGGTCGGTGACGGTCACCGAGAACCAGTCCGTCGAGGCGGACATCACCGTCGAGCAGGCCCCGTCGGCCACGCTCAGCGGCACGGTGACCACCTCGGCCGGTCCGGCCGGCGGCGCGAGCGTCACCATCCTCGGCACCCCGCTGTCCGCGACCGCGGACGCGCAGGGTCGCTACCAGGTGAGGGTGCCGCACGGTCAGTACGACGTCCGCTTCGCCCACGCCTACCGCTGCGCCGACGTGGTGACCCGCCCGGCGACGGTGAACGCGGACACCGTCCTGGACGTCGGCATGCCCGACCGGGTGGACGCCTTCGGTTACGCCTGCGGCGCGGCCGGCGGTTCCTTCGTCAGCGGCACGGAGCTGATGCCGTTGACCGGGGACGACCGGACCAGCGCCGTCACGCTGCCCTTCCGGGTGCCGCTCTACGGCAGGTCGTACCGGGACGCCTGGGTGAGCACCAACGGCGTGCTCGGCTTCGGCACCTCGTCGACCAGCCGCGCCAACACCGCCCTGCCGAACACCACCAACCCGAACCTCGCGCTCTTCCCGTTCTGGGACGACCTCTACGTGGAGACCGACTCGGGCATCTACACCGCCGTCACCGGGGTCAAGCCGCACCGCTCCTTCGTGGTGGAGTGGCGCAACGTCTCCCTCTTCAGCGACCGCTCGACGCGACTGACCTTCAGCGCGGCCATCGGCGAGGACGGCTCGATCACCTACCGGTACCGGGACATCGCCGGCACCGGCCCGGAAGCCGGCACCGGCGCGACGATCGGACTGGAGAACGTCGACGGCACCGTCGGGTTCGAGTACTCGTACAACACCGCGGCGGTCGCCGACGGCACCGCGATCGCGTTCCGCACGACCCGCAACGGCGTGCTGACCGGTGTGGTCACCGACGGCAACGACGGGCAACCGGTGGTCGGTGCCACGGTAACCGCCCGGGTGGGCGGGGCGACCGCGACGGAGACCACGGAGGCCGACGGCTCGTACCTGATCCAGGCCCCGGCCGGCGCAATCGAACTCAGCGTCGAGAAGGAGCACTACGAGAGCGCCAACGCCGCGGTCACGGTGGCGGCCGGCGGAACGGAGGTCCGCTCGGCGGCGCTGCGCACCGCCCGGGTCGGCACCCCGGTCACCGAGCTGGCCGTCGTCGCCCCGGCGGCGCAGACCCGGGCCCGGGAGATCGGCCTGAGCAACACCGGGGCGCTCGGTACCGAGTTCACGGTCACCGAGCTCAACGCCGACGGAGTGCCGCAGGACATCGGCTGGCTGAGCCTCTCCGGCGCCAGCGGCACGCTGGCCAGCGGCGGCAGACACACCGTCGGCGTGGCGGTCAGCACCGCCGGTCTGGCACCGGGGACCTACCACAAGGCCAAGGTGCGGGTCACCTCGGCCAGCGGCCGCCAGCACGTCCTGGTCATCCCGGTCACCCTGGTGGTGCCGAGCTACGCCCTGGCGATCAACGCGGGAGCGCAGGCGGGACGGACGGACGTGGAGGGCCAGACGTGGTCGCCCGACCAGCCGTGGGCCGCCGGCGGCGCGGGGTACCTGGGCAACTCCAATCGGCAGTCGACCAGCAGCCCGATCACCGGGACCAATGATCCGGCCCGGTTCGCCGACCTGCGGGAGGGGATGTACGAGTACCGCGTCGACGGGCTCGGTGACGGCGTCTACACCGTCGAACTGGACTTCGCCGAGGTACGCCGGCAGGCCCCCGACAAGCGGGTCTTCGACGTGCTAGTCGAAGGCCAGGAGGTGCTGCCGTCGCTCGACGTGGCCGGTGAGGTCGGCAGTCTCGCCGCACTCACCAGGTCGTACACCGTGCGGGTAACCGACGGCCAGCTCAACGTGCGGTTCGTGACGCACAAGGGCTACGGCCAGCCGATCCTCAACGCGCTGCGGGTGACGAACCGCCCGGACCTGGTGTCCTGATCAGGGGGTGGCGTGGGGCCCGGTCGCACTCCGGCCGGGCCCCACGCCTGCCGCAGGTGGCCGCCACCGCCGCGCGTCAACGGGGGCGGTTGTCGCCCTTGCCCAGCTTGTTGAAGTCGATCTTCGGCGGCTTGAAGCCCGGCGGCAGGCCCTGACCGCCGGCCAGGTCACCTGGGTCCAGCCCCGGCGGCAGCTGCGGCATGCCGCCCGGGAAGCCGCCCGGCAGCCCGGCGCCCGCCCCGGTACGCGGCCGACCGCCGCCCTTGGTGCCCTTGCGCTTGTTCTTCGGCGACTTGGTCGCCTTGCGCCGGCCCGCGCCGGGCAGGCCCATCATGCCGCCCATCTGCTTCATCATCTTCTGCGCGTCGGCGAAGCGGTTGAGCAGCTGGTTGACGTCCATCACGGTGACGCCCGAACCGGTGGCGATGCGGGCCCGGCGGGAGCCGTTGATGATCTTCGGGTTGGTGCGCTCGCCCGGGGTCATCGACCGGATGATCGCGGTGACCCGGTCGAAGTGCTTGTCGTCCAGCTCGGCGAGCTGGTCCTTCATCTGCCCCATGCCGGGCATCATGGCCAGCACGTTGGCGATCGGGCCCATCCGGCGGACCGCGATGAGCTGGTCGAGGAAGTCCTCCAGGGTGAACTGCTCGCCGCCCATCAGCTTGGCGGTCATCTTCTCCTTCTGATCGGTGTCGAAGGCCTGCTCGGCCTGCTCGATCAGAGTGAGGACGTCGCCCATGCCGAGGATCCGGCTGGCCATCCGGTCGGGGTGGAAGACGTCGAAGTCCTCCAGCTTCTCGCCGGTGGAGGCGAAGAGGATCGGCTGCCCGGTGACCTCCCGGACGGAGAGCGCGGCGCCACCGCGGGCGTCGCCGTCGAGCTTCGACAGCACGACGCCGGTGATCCCGACGCCGTCGCGGAACGCCTCGGCGGTGCGGACCGCGTCCTGACCGACCATCGCGTCGATGACGAAGATGACCTCGTCCGGGTCGACCGCGTCGCGGATGTCGGCGGCCTGCTGCATCATCTCGGCGTCGATGCCGAGGCGGCCGGCGGTGTCGACGATGACGATGTCCCGGGCGGCCCGCCGGGCGTGCTCGATCGAGGCGCGCGCGACCTGCACCGGGTCGCCGGTGCCGTTGCCGGGCTCCGGGGCGTACACCTCGACGCCGGCGCGGCCACCGAGCACCTGGAGCTGCCCGACGGCGTTGGGGCGCTGGAGGTCGCGGCGACCAGCAGCGGCTGGTGACCCTGGGCCTTGAGCCAGCGGGCCAGCTTGCCGGCGAGGGTGGTCTTACCGGAACCCTGGAGGCCGGCCAGCATGATCACGGTCGGCGGCTGCTTGGCGAACTGGAGCCGCCGCCCCTCGCCGCCGAGGACGTTGATCAGCTCCTCGTTGACGATCTTGACGATCTGCTGCGCCGGGTTGAGCGCCTCGGAGACCTCCGCGCCGCGGGCGCGCTCCTTGAGGTTGGCGATGAAGCCCTTGACCACGGGCAGCGCGACGTCCGCCTCCAGCAACGCCATGCGGATCTCGCGCGCGGTGGCGTCGATGTCGGCGTCGGTGAGCCGTCCCTTGCCGCGGAGCTTGGTGAAGATCCCGGACAGGCGGTCACTCAAGGTGTCAAACACGCGAACATCCCGTTTGTCAGTGTTACGGCGGGCACAACGCGACCGACAAGTACCAGCCGGCCACCGCTAGGGTAGCCCGCCGCCCGCGCCCGCGCTCCGGCCCGGCCACCGCCGCCGGC
>NZ_JAEVHN010000079.1:0-16325 GCF_016803375.1 Micromonospora sp. 4G55 | reverse complement strand
CGGGTGGACCGGTTCTTCCCGTCCACCCGGAGGTGCTCGGACTGCGGCCGGATCAACGACAAGATGGCGTTGAACGTCCGAACGTGGAAGTGCCCGTGCGGCAGCACCCACGATCGAGACGTCAACGCGGCCATCAACGTGCTCGCGGCGGGACGCGCCGAGAGCCTAAACGACCGTGGAGCGCGGATCAGACCACCAGCGATGGTGGCACCGCGCGGCGAAGCGGTAATCCACCCGGACGCCGCGTGTTCCACACGCAGCCTGGAGGGAACCTCCGTCCTTGACGGCGGAGAGATCGTCAAATGGCAGAGGTCAAGCATGTTGTCGTCTCATCCGCTTGACGTCCGCACCGGTATCTGAACTGAAGTACCTGACGGTGGGCTCTTCTGGCAACAGCCGAGATCGCCGAGAACCGAGCGGGCCCAGGGCCGGGTTCGGCGGGTACGTCCGGGCGGTGTGAGATCCATCGCCCGTGGGAAGGCCCGGGTGAGCCTGAGACGTTGTACGGCACATGCCGGAGACGGATGTGGTCATCATCGGGGCCGGACAGGCGGGGCTGTCCAGCGCGTACCACCTGCGCTCCTCCGGTCTTGACTTCGCCGTCCTGGACGCCAACCCGGCACCCGGCGGGGCCTGGCAGCACCGATGGCCGACGCTGCGCATGGCGACCGTGCATGGAATCTTCGACCTGCCCGGCATGCGCTTCACGCCTCCGTCGCCGGACGAACCAGCCGCCGACGCGGTGTCGGCCTATTTCGCCGCCTTTGAGAGGAAGTTCGGCATCGGCGTGCAGCGGCCCGTCGCCGTCACGGCCGTCCGGAACGCCCGCGACGGACGATTCCTCGTCGAATCCGGCAACGGCACCTGGACCACCCGGGCACTGATCAACGCCACTGGAACGTGGACCAGGCCGTTCGTGCCGTACTACCCGGGACAGGAAACGTTCCGCGGGCGGCAGCTGCACACCGCCCACTACCGGGGGCCGGCGGAATTCGCAGGGAAGCGGGTGGTCGTCGTCGGGGGCGGAACGTCGGCCGTGCAGCTCCTGGTCGAGATCGCCGACGTCGCGGCGACGACGACCTGGGTCACCCGCCGGCCGCCGGTGTTCCGGGACGGGCCGTTCACTCCCGACTACGGACGCGAGGTGGTCGCCAAGGTGGAGGCACGGGTACGGGCCGGCCTGCCCCCGGGAAGCATCGCCAGCGCGAGCGAGCTGGCGTGGACACCGCAGCTGGTCGAAGCCCGGGAACGCGGTCTCCTCCCACGCCGGCCGATGTTCGACCGGATCGTTCCCGAGGGCGTCCAGTGGCGCGACGGAGTGGCACAGGACGTGGACGTCATCCTCTGGTGCACCGGCTTCCGGCCGACGCTCGACCACCTGGCCCCGCTGCGGCTGCGGGGGCCCCGCGGCGGCATCGTCGTGGACGGCACCCGGGTGGTCGCCGACCCCCGGATCCACCTGGTCGGCTACGGGCCGTCCGCGAGCACAGTCGGCGCGAACCGCGCCGGCCGGGCAGCGGTCCGCGAGCTGCGCGCGCTTCTGGCGGCGCCCGTCCCGGCCTGACCGCACGGCGATGCTGGATCCATCAGGGACACTCCTCGGTATCGGCCAGAGCACCCTCGATGAGTGTGGCTGCGGGCGGCCGGGCCGGTGCCGCGGAGCGGGACCGCCACCACGCCTGCGTCGAGGTCATCAAGCGCGCCTGGCCGGAGCATGGCGTCTCGATCTTCAGATGTCAGCGTTTGCCGGCCTGGCGGACCACCCGCTGCGCCAGGTGATCCAGGGCGGCGAACTGCACCTCGGTCAGCGGGTCGGTGTTGTTGCCGCCCGTGCCGTGGGAGACCCCGTAGGGGTTTCCGTCGGCGAACTTCAACGGGTCGGTGTACCCGGGCGGCACGATGATGCCGCCGAAGGTGATAAATGCTGTTGTAGAGAGCCAGCAACGTCGCCTCCTGTCCGCCGTGGGGCGTCTGCGCGGCTGTGAAGCCCGCGTACACCTTGTCGGCCAGCAGTCCCTGCGCCCACTGCGGACCAAGGGTGTCCAGGAACTGTTTGAGCTGGCTGGAGACGTTGCCGTAGCGGACCGGGGTGCCCAACAGCACGGCATCAGCCCAGACGACGTCATCCGCAGTGGCCTTCGGCTCGTCCTTGGTCCGATCGAAGTGTTGGCTCCATGCCGCGTTGGAGGCGATGGCCTCGGCGGGGGCGAGCTCGGGACACTGCCGAAGACGGACTTCAGCCCCGGCCTTCTGCCCGGCCTCGGCCAGGCGCTCGGCCATCGCATGGACGGTACCCGTAGCCGAGTAGTAGATGACCGACAGCTTGACACTGGTCGTGGCAGCTTCTCCTGCCTGGTGTGGCTGCCCCGCGGGGCAACTGGTTCGATCCTCAGCGATCCTCAGCTTATGCGTGTTTCACGGCGTTTTCGCCTATTTCCACGCATCGGCCCTGACCGGTTCGATGGTGGTGCACCGGATCTGCGAGGGCGTGCAAACCAACGCGGACGTGCTGCGACAGCTGCACGCCGCCGGGGTCGACCTGGGCGCCACGGTGACGTGACGCAGGAGCGCGACGGGTTCTCCATCGACCGCGACGGCGGCCGGATCCGGCTACCCCGCGAAGTGGCCTCCCGCGTCTTCGTCGCCGCTGACTGACCCGCCCGCGACCTTGTGCCTTCCCCCCCCGGCGCGACCGGCACGGGTAGACCATGGGCCGAAAGTGCCGAATATCGGATGGTGGTGCGACGGGGATGGGTCAGCGACCGGCGTTCTGACTGCCGTCGACGTGCAGGATTCGGTACCCGATTACGAGGTTGGCCCCGATGCCTTGGGACGCACTGGTGATCACGGCGGACCCGATTCATGAACGACGAAGGGCCACATCCCCGGGATGTCCGACATGCTCAAAGCAGTCAGTAGCGGCGAGCCGAACGGGCACGATTGACGGATGACGCCCGGACCACCCTCGGCCGAGGTCATGCCAGAACGAGGAGTCCCATGACCAGCAATCCGATGGACGAGGTGCTCGGCCGGTGGAAGGCAGCATTTGACGACCATGATGTCGAGGCCATGGCCGACCTGTTCCACCCGGATGCCCTCTTCCTCGGCTTCGGCCCCGAGGTGCTCGTCGGCCGGCAGATGGTGCGTGCCTACTACGGCGCCGTACCCGCCGATCGCAGCGCGGACGTGACCGTTTTGCACACCTACTCGATCGACCAGGGGGCGGCTGGTGGTTTCGCCCACGTCGTTTTCCGCGATCCCACCGGCTGGGAAGCCCCGGTGTACCTGTCCCTGGCCCTCCAGCTCAGCGCGGGTTCCTGGCGGATCCGTCAATACCACGTGTGCAGGATCGGCCCACAACGTTAAAAACGGGACCGCGGCTGTATGGCAGCTCCTCGTCGATCGAGTCGAAACTCCCACGGCGGCAACACACCAAAATCACTCGCGGCCCGGCCGGGCTGGTCATGGCGTTCAAGCTGCCAGACCGCTCGCGTGCCCGAAGGTCCCGCACCTCGTCGCCCTCGTCCGCGCGGGCCCGGGATTCGAGGCCGGCAAACTACCCTCCGACTCGCTTCACGGCGGCCTTTTCCTGCGCACCACTTCGGCGACAACCGGCGTCACCGCGTAGCGCGGGCCGGGCCGGGGTTGGTGTCTCCTCCGGCGAGGTGGGAGGGGGCACCATCGGCACCGGGCCGGTGTCGACCAGAGCCGGGTTGCCAGCGAAAGGCGTTCGCGTCCAAGGGAGCGTGCCCGGCCATGTCGAGGCCGCACGATGGTGTCGACATGGCGGGCACGGCGACTTCAACGCCGGCGGCGTGCGTTCAGGAAACCGCCTCGATGATGCGCAGGTCGCGTTCGGCACCGTCGTCGAGCACCCGAAGCGCCTGCTGGTAGGCGGGGCTGTTGTAGGCCGCGACCGCGGCGTCGACACTGTCGAACTCGATCAGCGTGGTGCGCTCCATGATCCCGGACTCGAACGCTCGAGCCGGAAGTCCGCGCGCCAGGAACCTGCCACCCGCGGCCCGCATCGCCGGCCCGGCCAGCTCAACGTAGGCGGCTAGCTTCTTCTCGTCTTTGATCGACCGAAAGGTGTTGATCCAGTATGCCTTCGCCATCTTCTCTGTCTCCTGCTCGGGTACGGGGCAAGTAGAATCTTGGTCTTCCTTGGCATGTAACACCGGGTCGGATTTGCTGCCTTCCCAGTTGCAGGTAACCGAACCGTAGGTTCGGTGGTGGGGCGGAGGCGGTGGTGGTGGTGATGCACGACCTCGTGCTGCTCGGCGGCCTTGCCTACGGCGGGCGGCAGGCTGCCGCCATCGTCAATGCCCGGATCAAGTGATCATCGCGTCCTATGACGAAGAGGACCCCAGCATGCGTGGGAACGATCGGCCGGCGTAGCAAGTCGTTGCAGCTTGAATGAAATTCCGAAGGAGCTGAATCGGGTCCTCGCCGCAGGTAAGCCAGGTGCTGTCGCCGAGCGCCATCGGGGCCTCCGAAACGGGCATCGATCGCGAGGCCGTTTGCGAGGAAGCTGGGTGCCGGGCGGCGACGAGGTACGAGCAGCCGCTACCCATCCTCAAGGCGTCATGGGCGCTGGGACCCGCGTGACACGTACATGTTGGCGCCTCTACCCCGATGCTCGAACAGGTCAGGCCGGTTACGGCCTTGCGAATGTTCGTGTCTTGCAAGTGGGGGCAGCTTGGGTGCAGCTTGGCGAAGTGGTCCAGCGCCCGAAGTGGTCGCCGGGGCCGGATGAAGGAGAGTGCCCTGACCTGCGAGGATGTGGCACCTCAAATACGGGCCTTCAGTCAATCCGCACGCCGGTCTGCAGCGACAAGCCGGTCAAACACAAGACCCGCTGAGCTTTCCCCACGGCCCGGCCGCTTACGACGTCCGAGCCAAAGGTAGGACGAGCCGTCGGTCCAGCGGGTGTACTGCCAGCTGCGGGTGACCCTGACTCCTTCCCGTGGTACCTCTTCCTCGAAGAGATGCAGCGGTTGGCCTGGCATCAGCACGCGTCCCTGCGGCTCGACCTCCACCTCGCCTTCCGGCGTCGAGCGTCGGACAGCGCCGCGACGCAGTTCGACTCTGCCGGGCGACAGCTCGTGCGGCAGCAACGGAATCCAATGGTCGGGTACCTCCGTCATGAGGCGGTAGGCGATGGGATCGTCCGGGCCTGGTTCCTGGTCCGGCGCTTCGGCGACGCGTCGGGCCTGCCATTGCGTGAAGCGGTCAATCCGACCGCCTGCCTCGCCCGCGACGACACGCTCGATCGCCCAGGCGAGATTCGCCTGTTCGTCCCGGGTCAGCAGCACCTCCTCGACGGGCTCGCCCTCGAGCGATGAGCCGAGGGCGGGGGGCAGGAAGAGCCGATCGCCCCGGCGTTCGTCGCCCGGCCCGGCGTCATGCAGGGACAGCTCGAACATCGACCACTCCGGATCACGCACGCGGTCGATGAGTGTGCGCTCGCCGAACGTGTCGATGACGACGAGGGAGTGCACGGTCGTCAGCGAGCCCACGGGCAGGTCGACTGGCAACAGGTACCAGTCGTTGCCGTACACCGTTGCGAACTCGGCGAGCAGCAGTCGGCCGAGGTCCTCGGGCGCGGCCTCGATGCCGCCGAAGTCGACGCGGCTGTCCTCGAACTGCCACCAGCGCCGGGCCGGCATGCCCGGGTAGGCGACGGGTGCCGCGAGCGCGGTCGCCACGACGTCCTCGCCGGACGCGGCCGCGGTGGACTGCCCGGGACGGATGGTGAAGCTGTGCCATTCGAGCCGGCCCTCGGCGTACTCGGTCGCCTCCAGCGTGACCGGGGTGCCGTCGGTGCGGGCGGACACGGCGAACCCGTACTCCTGCCGCGATGGTTGCCAGGTGTGCTGGGTGTCGAGGGGGCGGGTGACCAGCGCGTCGTACCAGGCCAGCCAGGCACGGGCGGTCGCGCGGAACGCGTCGCGGTCGCCGGGGTCGACGGGCAGCGCGGCGGGCAGCGCGTCGGCGGCCAGCGGGCCGCGGAAGGCGGCGGCCAGCTTGTCGCCGTCGGGTGCCCGGCCGGTCATCAGGGTCAGGTAGCGGAAGCTGTCCGGGTCGGCGTCCGCGGCGGGCGGGGCAATCGGGTAGGCCGTGCAGAGCATGCCGCGGTAGCGGCCGAGGCCCGTGTCGGTGAGCAGGCGCAACAGGTGCTGGCCGGCCTCGGCCGCCAGGCGGGCGTCGGGTGCGGGGACCTCCCGTTCCACCAGCGCTTCCAGCGGGACGTTTCCGTCGTACGGGTGCTCGGGCTGGCTGGGGTCCGGGCCCGGCCGCCAGGCCGTGAGACGATCGGCGCGCCCCCGCAGGCGCGCTGCGATCGGCGTACCCGCGTCCTCGCCCTGGAACTCGCCGACCTGCCACTGCCGGCCGAGCAGCCAGAGCGGGTCATGCACCCGCGCCTCCAGCGAGGGACGCATGTCGGCGCCGCGGGCTCTCGGCTCGAGTCGGGTCCAGCTCGTCACGGACGGCACGGCTACTTCCCCTCGGTGAAGTCGGTGGACACAACGTCCCCCTTCAGGTTGAGCGCGAAGTACGCGGCGGGCAGGAACTGGCCGATGTCGGTGAGCGCGTCCGGGTCGATCGGGTGCAGCGCCTCGAAGTCGACCAGCCGCAGCCGCGCGAGGTCCATCGCCTCGAGCAGGGTCTGCTCGATCAGACGCCTGCCCCAGGAGGTGCTGGCGTCCGGGGGTACGGCCAGCAGCACGGCTTGCGGGGCGCTGGCCCCCGGGGTGTCGAACTGGTAGGCGACGGCGGTGGTTTCCCGGGCGTTCGGAATCACTTCGGTCCATTCGTCGACGACAAGCCCGGCGGCCCGGCCGAACCGGGCCTCCGGCGCGACGTGCACAACCAGTGACACCCTGCTCCCCGCGGGGGTGCCGGCGGCAGCCTTCAGGCCCAGCCAGCGGTCGTGGTCGGCGGCGGGCCGTTGTGCGACGGTGAGCGAGAACGAGTCGCCAGTCTGCAGGGCTTCCGCGTAGGACAGGGCGGCGACGAGTCGCTGGACGCCGGGCCGGACCCGGGCGGTACGGGTGGCCCAGGTGACTGCGGCGAACGGGTCGCTGCCAAGCAGCGCCGTGCTGTCCGCCACGGGCGGATTCACAGCCGTGACGTCGGCGGCCACGAACGAGGAGACGACGGGGAAGTTCTCGCCGAACACCGCCTTCAACCGGTCCCGGTCGGTCGCTGCGGCAGCCACGAGACCTTGGCGGCGGGTCACCTCGCCGAGGGCGGAGGCCGCCTGCCGGGCCATGGCGGCCACCGCCTGGTCGTCCGGTCCCGTGGGTACGGCGAACGGCACACCGAGTGCGGTGGCCCGGCGCAGTCCCTCGCGCAGTCGGGCCGGGTCGCTGAGGGCGTCGGCCGCCGTGGCGAGTGCGCGCACGGCGCCGGTGGCGCAATCGCGCAGCTCCTGATCGGCCTCGTCGGGTACGGCCGGGGCCTCGGGGACGGTCAGGTCCCGCGGTTGCAGCGCCCGCGCGGTGGTCACCAGGGCGCGGGCGGCCCGGACCGCCTCCAGGAACTCCGGGACGGTGACGACTTCCGGGGTCCAGCGCGGGTCCCGTGAGTAGTCGAAGGTGAGTCCGGCGCGGGGGCCGACGTCCGGGCGGGACCGGAGGACGGCGATGAGGTGTTGCTCCAGCTCCGTGGGCTGGCCCTGCCCGCCCCCTTCTGGCATCAGCACGTAGTCCAGCGCGGACAGGCGCAGCGGGGCCAGGTCCACCAGCCGGTGCAGGAAGCTGCCATCGGGCGCGTCCACCCGGACACGGCAGCGGACCCGGTCCGGGGTCGGCAGCAGGCGGCCCAGCCAGGCGTCGACCCGCGGCGCGGCGGCCTGCCGGGCCTGGGTGGCGTCGACGGGCCAGCCGAGCGCTGGCGTGGTCTCGCCGAGTGCGACGACGAGCCGGTGGGTGACGGCGGTGCCGGTACGCGGGGTGCGCATCCCCTCAAGTTCGGGTGGCGGGGATTCGCCGCCGGCGGTGGCGTCGAGAGTCGCCGCGGTGCGCAGCGGCTGGCCCTGCACGGCGTGATGCACGGATTCGGCCAGCAGAGCGTCGGCGAGCGCGTCGACGGCGTCGTCGAGGTAGCGCAGCACCTCCTGCGCGGCGTTCCGCTCGGCGGCGTGTTCGGCGTCGAGGCCGAGCGCGTCGAGGTTGAGCTGCCCGGAGCGCCAGAGCCGGTGCAGCGCGAGGCCGTCGACCACGTCGGTGGCGGCCACCGACTCCTGCGGTGGTTCCCCGGCGGCGACTCGGGTGCCGCGGACCGGTGCCAGGGCGCGGAAGTCGTCGAGGTAGGCGGCGAGGGTGCCGACGGGGTGCTCCTGGAGGGCTCGTTCGAAGCGGTAGCCGAGCAGGGCGCCGACCGGCTGGCCCTGCCGGACGCCGTCGAGGAGCCAGGAGGCGAGGCGTACCCGGCGCGACGGGAGGTCGACGGCGAGGGGGCCGCCTGCGTCGGTGGCGTGTGCGCGGTGGGCGGCGCGGAGCACGGCGGCGGTGGTGGCCTGGCCGATGGAGGGTGCGTGGACGAACCCGGCGTTGTCCGGCTGGCGGTAGATCGGTTGCTGGTCCTCGCCCCGCGGGCGTGGTTGGACCTCCTGGCGCGCCGGTCGGGGGCGCAGGTCCTCGACCCAGCCGTACGCGCCGAGGTGGATGCCGGCCGCTGCGGGGGCGCTGCGGCCGCGCATCCAGCGCAGCCGGCGGGTGGCGAGGGAGGTGAGCCACGCATCCAGGCGGTGGGAGCTCAGGGGCAGGGTCTCGCGGACCAGCCGGTCGTTGGTCTCCGGCCCCAACGTGGCCAGCCGGGTGAGGGCGGTACGCAGTTCGATCAGTCCGGCCGTCGCGGTGTCGCCCGGCTCGGGGTTCATCAGGTAGTCGGTGAGGATTCGGCTGGCGCCGGACGGTGTCCGCACGGTCCGCGCGAGCCGTTCCCACAGCGTGACCGTGCTACGTCCGGGGAGAATGCCGGCCAGCTCGGGGTCGAGGTGCTCGCCTGCGGACGGCGGTCGCGTCTGCCGGTTCAGCACGCGGGCCGCGGCCATCGCGTACTCGGTGAGCATCGCGTGGCGGGCCAGCCGATAGAGCAGCGGTGTCTGGCCGTTGGGTGCGATCTCGCGGCGGTCCCGCAGTGCCGTTGGGGTAGCGGTGGCGATCTCGGTCAGGTACTGGGCGGCGTTCGGGCCGGTGGCGGCGGCCACCATCGGGGAGTCGATGGGGAAGGAGGTGGTGCCGAACACCGCCTGGCCGACGCGGGGGTTCCAGGCGGGCAGGCCGAGCCGGGCGCGCAGCGCGTCGGCGCCGTCGCGCAGCTGTGCGCGCCAGTTCTCGTGCAGGCTGAGTTCGGCGAAGCGCCACAGGTAGGCGAAGTACTCCATGCCGAGGAGGCTGCGGCCGTAGATCTGCTGGGCGGTCGGGGCCATGCCGAGGATGCGCAGCACCGTCTCCTGCGGATCCGGGCCGTGACCGGCGACGTGCGGCAGTTCCGCCACCGCGGGCGTCCAGACATCCCGACGGAGCCGGCGGAGGAAGTCCACGACGGACGGTGGGATGCCCGGCGGGTCGAGGTCGGTAGTCTCGGTCGGTTTCCACGCCGCCAGCGGGGTGACCGGCAGGATGCCGTAGGGCTGGTCACCGATGCGCACCGCGGGCAGGGGGCCGCCGGCGCGTACGTACGCCTGGAAGTGCCGGCGCCCGGTGGTGATGGCCGCGTCGCCGAACATCGGGTCCATCTGCTGCCAGAGGAAGCCGCCCCAGGTGGCCGACCAGAGCAGGGTGTTCATAGCCCGCGCCTGGGCCTGCTCGTCGCAGGCGGCGTCGACCGCGCGGGCCAGTGCCAGCGGGCGTCCCGGCGGTCCCGGCCGCCGGGACGGGCCGGGACGCGGGTCGGTGGAGTCGAGGCCCAGGCCCAGCGCGGACGCCAGGACGCAGGCGTTTGCCTGGGCGTCGGCCGGCGTCCGGTCGGTGTCGGTGACCCGCAGCGCGGCGGCGCGTTCGGGGCTGCGGCGGCCCGGCACCCGGGCGGCGGTGGCGGTCTGGTTGGTCGGTGTGCCCTGGCCGACGTAGGTGAGGCCGTGCGTGTGCTGGTGCGCCTCGAACAGGTCGGCCAGCTCGCGGGCGGCGGCCAGCGGGTCCGGGTTCTCGCGGACGCCGTATACCAGCAGCCGGTCGATGCCGCGGCTCAGCAGCTCGGGGTGGCCGGCGAGGGAGAGCGTGACCGCCATGCCGGCGCGGCGTGCCTCCTCGAAGTCGACCATCCAGCGGGTGGCGGCGTCGACCGGGAGGGCGTCTGGTGACAGGGTGCCAGGGTTGAATCCGCGCCCGGGTCCGATCACCAGCGGCTTGCGGACGGGCGCGCTGACCGCCTCCAGGCGGACGGCCGGCGGTCCGTTCACGATCGCGACGACGTGCCACCGGTCCGGCAGCGCGGCTGCCCGGGGTGCCCGCGTCCAGGTATCCGTGCGGCTGGCCGGACTGCCGAAGCGTGGGGCCGGGTCCAGGTCTTCTTTGGGCGGAACCGCAGCGGTGGGACGGTCGGCCGGGTTGACGGGTTCCACGCAGCGGGCCACCCAGGCGGCGCGTTCGGCCGGCAGCCGGGTGACCAGGTCGTCCCAGGCAGCGGCCTGCGCCGTGGCATCGCCACCGGACCGCCAGAGCGCCTCCCAGTAGCGGCGCCCGGCGCTCAGCTCGTCGGCGGTCAGCTCCGGTTCGTGGGTGTCGACGTGGATCTGGTCGGGAAAGACGCGTACCCGCAGGTCGGTGCCGGCGAAGCGGGTCTCGATCCGGACCGGCAGCAGCGCGAACGGGTGGCCGGCGTCGTGCGGCAGCAGGTCGGCCTGGACGCTCTTGGGGAGGCTGGGCAGGGTGCGCAGGTTGTCCCCGAGGCCGCCGCCGGCCCGGGTACGCAGGTACTCCCGGCCTCCGGGGCCGCGGACCACCGTGACCTCCGCTGCGGGCCGGCCCGGCGGCTGCACGTACAGCCGTTCGCCCCGTCGTGCGGCCGCGACGGCGTCGGCCTCGCTGAGCCGCCACCAGCGGCCGTCCGGATACTGTCCGGCCACGGCGGTGACGTTGTGCTCGACCCTGACCACGTGGGTGATGCGCCACTGTCCTGGCGTGGGGGGCAGCGGGTCAGACATCGGCATCCCTCGGCAGGTCGGGCAGGGCGAGCAGGTTGTCCCCGACGCCGCCGCCGGCGCGGGTACGCAGGTACTCGCGGCCACCGCGGCCGCGGACCACCACCACCTCCGCTGCGGGCCGGCCCGGCGGCTGGACGAACAGCCGCTCGCGCAGGCGTACGGCGGCGATCGCCTCGGCCAGGCTCAGCCGCCACCAGCGGCCGTCCGGGTGCTGCCCGGCCACTGCGGCGACGCTGCGCCGGACTCTGACCACGTGGGTGACGTGCCAGTCGCCGGTGGTGTGGGGCAGCAGGTCGGTGGCGTGGATGGCGAACAGCACCGGCCGTTGGAGGGTGATGTGGGCGGTGTGGGCGGAGTTCTCGGCCCACCGGAAGGTGTCCGCGCCGGGACGGTCGTCGCGGACCGACAGTGTGGTGTCGCGGGGGAAGGGCACGGTCAGCGGCACGTGGGTCAGCGTGTCGAGGGCGGCCTGGTTCGGGACGACGGCGGCCCAGTCGAGGTGGTTCCACGCTGGTGGCGCCTTGCCCCACGCCGGCGCGGCGCCCGGTTCGTCGAGCCCGAACCGGGGCTCGGTGGGGTGCTCCTGGAAGGCGAAGAACCAGCCGGCGTCGGTGCCGGCGGTGCCGCGCGCCTCGGCCACGGTGAGCGGGAAGCCGAAGAACAGGATGTCCGGGTCGATCGCGCCGTGGAAGTCGGGCGGGAGGGTGGTCGTGGTCAGCGTGCGGCGTCCGTTGACGTAGGTCGCGCGGATCGCGGAGACCACCGTGTTCGGGTATCGGCGCAGCAGTTCGCCGCGGATGACGAGCACGGCCATGTCCGGGCCGCCCACGCCGGCGGCGGAGGCGCCGAGCTGTGCGGTGGGCCGCCACCGGTCGATGGGTGGAATATCGTCGCGGCCGTCCGTCCGGTTCCAGAACTGCCGGAAGAAGGTGCTGGTCCGGTCCGCCGGCACCTCACGCCAGAGCAGTTCCCGCGCCATCTCGTGGTTGAGCCCGACCAGGAACGACTCGATGAACGCGGGCGTGGCCCGCAGCAGCGACACGGTGTCCGGGGGAATGCGGTCGACGCCGGGCAGCAGGTGTTCCCGGGCGATGTCGCGCACCAGCTCGTAGGCGGGCACGTCGAACGAGGGCGCGGCCAGCACCGGGTTGAGCCGGTCGGTCGCGGGCACCCGGGTCAGGTCGACACCCTGCACCCGGGCCGCGACCCGCTGCTCGACCCGCCGTGCCGGCTGCAGAGCGGTACGGGTGGTCGCGGCGACCGTCTGCAGCGGCACCACCGCGTCGTCCGCCGCGGCCAGGCGCTGCGCCACGGCCAGGACCGCCTGGTGGTCCTTGGCCGCGTCGTGGAACGCCTGCGCGAAGGCCTTCTTGCGGTCCATCAGCTGCGGGTCGAGGTCGCCGATCGCCACGCCCGCGCCCCGGTTCTCCCAACCGAACCAGCCGGGAATCCGCTGGCTGGTGCTCCAGGCCAGAGCCTCACGGGTCGTCGGGTTGAGGTCGCGGCCCACGCGGTACCAGCCGGTGTTGTCGGTCGGTCCGTTCTCCACGAGCAGCACCACCAGGTCCGGGCGCTCGTTGCCGGTGAGGTCCGCGACGGTCAGCGCCACGCCGTGCAGGGCGGCGGGGAGGGGGCCGCCGCCGACGGCGATAGGTGCGCTCCATCCGCCGGTCACCCGGCCGCGGGCGTTGAGCCCGAACCCGATCCGGTACGTCGCCTGCAGGGCGCCGCCGGCGGCCTGGGTCACGTAGAGCACGACGAGGTCCGGCCGCAGGTCGCCGTTGACGTCGGCGACCGCGACGCCGATGCCGACGGTCGGGGCGCCGGGCGCCGGCAACGGCTGGGACTCGCTCCACCCCTGGGTGACGTTGCCGTTGGCATCCAGCGACCATCCGATCCGGTAGAACGCCCGCGGTGTCGCCTCCTCGCTGACGTAGGCCATGACCAGCTCCGGGCGGTCGTCGCCGTCGAGGTCGGCCACGTCGATGTCGGTGTCCCGGACGCGCACCTTGACGGTGAGGGCGCCGCCGGAGGTGATCGTGGTGGCCACCGGTGTCGGGCAGCGCTTCACCGGCGACCACGAGGCCGGTACGCCACCGGCGCCGAGGTCGAAGCCGACCCGGTAGGTGGGGAAGTTGCCGCCGCCGTGGTCCTGGATCCACAGCGCGACGAGATCGCGGCGGGGCGCGTCGCCGCCGCGGCCGCGTACGTTGGCCAGGGCGATGCCCATGCCCTGGGTGTCCGTGCCGATGGTGTCCGGCATGGGGGTCAGCAGGTTCCACCCGCCGCGTACCTCGGCGTCGTAGCCCAGGTCCGGGCCGACCCGTTCGTGCAGCCGGTCGCCGCCCGCGGCGGCGTCGACGTGCGCGACCACCATGCTGCCCATGAGCCCGAGGACCGGGCGCCAGCGCCGGTGCTGTGCGGGTGCCGCGTTGGGTGCCCCGACGCCGGGGCTGCGCGGCGGGCCGAAGTCGGTCCAGGTGCCGCCGGAGCCTTCCAGGTAGTGGCCGTTCACGGCGGTCACGACCACGCCGTCGGGTCGTACCGCGCCGCGCAGGGTCTGCCCGGCGGTGAAGCCCGGTGGGGGTGGCAGGAACGGCTGCCAGGTCACGATCAGCGCGTTGGCGGTCGAGCCGAGCAGTACCTCGCCGCTGGTGGTGCTGATCAGGATGCCCTGGCCGGGCAGTACGCCCAGCAGGGCGCCCAGGTCGGTGCGGGCGCGGGTCCAGCGGAACGAAATCGGGAAGGACAGCTGGAGGCTGTAGATCCACAACTCGTTGGCGAGCCGGCCGCCGGCGAAGCGGCGGATGTCGACCCCGAAGGGCTGGGCGCCGCCGATCGGTGCGGTGGTGGTGAGGCCGCGTAGCTGCGTCCACTCCCACGCGCCGCTGTCTTCGTTGATCGCCCGGCTCCAGACGTACCCGTCGGTGGCCGGGACGAGGAGCGACCATGCGTCGACGCTGCCGGGGCGGCCGGTCACCCGTACGCCCGGATTGCCGTGGGAGCTCCAGCCGCCGGCGCTGTTGAGCTGGTACAGGTTGCCGTCGGTGGCCACCACCCACACCATGTCGTAGGTGCCGGTGCGGGCCAGGCCGCCGCCGATGGGACGAGAGTCCGCCCAGGTGGTCCAGGGTGCCACGCCCCCCGTAACCTGCAGGTTGCCGGGCAGTGGGAGGCGTTGCCAGGCCCAGCAGTCGCCGTCCCAGGCCAGCTCCCAGACCTGCCGGTCGCCGCCGGTGACGTAGACGCGCAGGTCGCGGATGGCGGCGGGCGGGGTGGCCGCGGTGGTGCCCGGCGGGTTGCCGTGGTCCTGCCAGCCGCTGAACGCGCCCTGCGTGACCCGCGACATCAGCCGCCCGTCGGTGGTGGTGACGAACACCCGGCCGGGCATGAACGCGCCCGGGAAGGCGGCCAGCGGGTCGGCCTGCACCGGTTGCTGGGTCGGTCCCGTCGGCGCCGCCATCCACAGTGGAAGTTTGACCCGTGTGCCGGTGAGCGCGAGCATCGTCTCGCCCGCCGACAGGGTCTCCGGCGAGGCCATGCCCGGCGGTTCCGCCAGCGGCGGGGTGACGGTCACCTCGCGGGCGGCGAGCCGGGCCATCGGCCGGGCGACGGTCTCGCCGGCCAGCCGGGCCAGCGACCGGCCGGGGCGGGTGACCTTGCGGAAGGCGGATGAGGTGGTGGCGCGCACGGCCCGGCCGGCGGCCAGCTTGGCGGAGGTGCCCAGCGCCTGGTGCACCGGGTCGGTGATCTGCAGCAGCCGGTCGTCGGGCAGCACCGGGCCGGGCCGGGCAGCGTCGACCCGCCGGTCGTAGATCGCCTGGTCAACGGTGCGGGCGAGTTGTCCGTTGCGCAGCGCCTGGTTCAGTTCCCGGAGCGCGGCCACCTGCTCCCAGGCCGCCGCGACGAGGTCCTCCTGGTTGTCCTGCACGGCGCGGGTGCCGAGAGCGGCGATGGCCCGGTACCGGGGGTCCAGGTTCAGCTGGCGTAGCCAGTTGATCTCATCGGCGTCGCCGGTGAAGCCGCGGCGGCCGGTGTGGATGAGGCCGTACAGCGGCGGGATCACCTGGTCGGCGTCGGTGGGCTCGAGGCGCGGCCGCAGGGCGGCCTCGAACGCGGCGCGGGCCGGCGGGTACCAGGGGGGCGGCGAGCGTGGCCGGTGAGCGCAGTGCGCCCTCGAGTTCCACGACCGCGCCGGGCCGCCCGGCGTCGATGGACGGCAGGCCGCCCCCGGGGCTGCCGACATCGAGGTCGCGGACCCCGACCTCGCGGGGCAACGGGCGGCCCTGGAGCCGCTCGACGAGCGCCTCGAAGCTGCCGCTGTCACCGGTGGAGAAGGACCAGTGGTGGTAGACGGGCAGCAGCGGGGCGTTCCCGCTGCCCGCGGTCCAGGCCGGGCGCACCGTGGTGCGGTCGACGTCGTCGAGGTCGAGGCCGAGTCCGGTCTTGCGGCCGGGTTCGAAGGCCGGCACGAGGCACGCCAGGTAGGCGCGGCGGCGCTGCAGACGGCGCGGGCAGACCAGGCGCGACAGCGTCCGGTCGGCAGCGGTGGCGAGCAGCCGGTCGAGGCGGGCGTCGTCGAGTGCCCCGTCGAGGGCGACCTGGGCGTGTGCCCACAGGTGTGACTCGGCGAGGTCGGGCAGTTGTTCGAGGCGGGTCTTCAGGGCCGGCAGCGCGCCGCCGGGGAGCAGTTCGGCGTGGTCGCGTTCGACCACGACGAGCACCAGCCACGGTCGCAGCCGGTCGCGGTCGGTCGCGGTGGCCGGGGTCAGCAGCCAGGGCAGGTCGGGCCGGTCGAATTCCACCAGGGGAAACAGGTGCGGTGGGAACGTGTCGTCCTCGGGCCGGGGATCGGTGCGGATGATCTGGCGGGTGTCGAGGCCGGTCACGTCGCCCGGGCCGTAGAGGCGGGCGGCCAGCCGCTGCGGCGTGCGGGTGTTCACCGTGACGGCGAGGTCCACCGGCGCGCCGACCGGCAGGTTGCCGGTGAGTGGGTCGAGGGCGGCCCCACCGGCGGCGATCCCGCTGCGCGTCCAGGAGAGGAAGGCGAGAAGTCCGTCGGTCATTCGGTCACGCCCAAGCCGAGGCTGGGGCCGGCGAAGCGGCCGGCGCCGGCGCGTCGCGCGGGGGGACGCGGCGGACGGCGACCGCTGCACCTGCACGGTCAGCT